>CAZSTE010000229.1:0-1520 GCA_964609735.1 uncultured bacterium | reverse complement strand
GTGAAACTATGTTTGCTTCTTATAAAGGTAGAAAGGTTGGTTCTTTTGGACAAATTGGATGTTTTTCTACTTACATAGCACACTTTCTTGTAACGGGTATTGGAGGAATATGTACAACAAATGATGCTCGTCTCGCTATCATGCTTAAAAGTATTATGAATCATGGCAGAGATTCTATTTACATTTCAATCGATGACGATGATAATAAGAGTAAACGGCAATTATTCAGAATAGTTGACAGAAGATTTAAATTTGTACGATTGGGTCACAGTTTTCGTGCTACTGAGCTTGAAGCAGCAATTGGGCTTGCCCAGCTTGAAAAAAAGGAAAAAATCATAGCAAAACGAAGAAAAAATGCTCAATACCTTACGAAAGGATTGCAAGAGTTAACAGAATTTCTTCAGTTACCTTATATACCTCCAGATAGACAGCATAACTTTATGATGTATCCAATTGTATTAAAAAAAGGTGATAAAAAAAAGTTAATCAGATTTTTGGAGGAAAATTCTATAGAAACACGAGATATGATGCCGCTTTTAAATCAACCAGTATATTTGAAATTATTTGGAAATATTGAAAAGAACTATCCGGTTGCCAGATGGATTAACATGAATGGATTTTATATTGGTTGTCATCAATATTTAGGGAAAAAAGAACTTGAGTATATCATTGAAAAATTCCACCAATTTTATAAAAAAAATGGATGAAATATTTTGGCAAAATAAAAAAATTATTATAACAGGGGGATATGGATTTCTTGGATCAAGGGTTGTTAATAAATTAAAGAGTTTTTATAATCCACCAGAGGTAATTATATTTCATAAAAGGGATTTCAATTTAGTTAAGGAAAATGATGTAAAAAAACTATTTGAAACACATAAAAACATTGACTTAGTTATTCATCTTGCTGGTGATGTTGGTGGCATTGGTTACAACAGGAGGTTTCCTGGTGAAATTTTATATAATAACTTGATGATGAATACGCTTATGATGGAATATTCAAGAAAATATGGAGTAAAAAAATTTGTTGGTATAGGAAGTGTGTGCTCCTATCCAAAATTCACCCCTGTTCCTTTCAAAGAGGAAAACCTCTGGAATGGGTATCCTGAAGAAACTAATGCACCCTATGGTCTTGCAAAAAAAATGATGCTTGTGCAAGGACAGGCATATCGGCAGCAATTTAATTTCAATGCTATTCATTTATTAATGATTAATTTATATGGGCCAGGAGATGATTTTGATCCGGACAATTCCCATGTAATCGGTGGTTTGATTAAAAAATTTTGTGAAGCAAAGAAAAAAAATCTTAAAGAACTTGTTGCCTGGGGTACTGGTAAACCTACAAGAGAATTTTTATATGTAGATGATGCGGTTGAAGCAATTATTCTGGCGACAGAAAAATACAACAAACCAGAGCCAGTAAATATTGGCTCTGGCAAAGAAGTATCAATTAAAGAACTTGCTGATTGATTGCTAATCTTACTGGATTTAATGGGAAAATTATATGGGATACCTCTAAA
>CAZSTE010000228.1:0-1527 GCA_964609735.1 uncultured bacterium | reverse complement strand
GCTGATTGTTCTTGTGTTATAGCCAATATCTGGGAATAAAAAAGTATTGAGGTTTTTTCAACCTGGATGCCAATATTAAGGGCGTCCTTTTCGTTAATTGTTTCCCAGCGGGTCCTGGGCAGGATATTTTCAAAAATGCCAGAATCAATTAGGCTTCGCAGATAAAGCGAAATTTCCTCATCAAAATTTTCTGGCCTGAACCTGATTTTTTCTATTTCCATATCCATTTTCTTAAAAATTTCATAATGTCTTTTTTCTTCTTTTGCCAGGAAGTTAAAAATTTCTTTTGTCTCAGGTTGTGTGCTATTTTGAAAAGCAGTTTGATAAAAATCTATACCCTGATTTTCAATATTCATCGCAACCTTAAATAACTCATCGGCATTTAAATATTTAAGTACCATTTCTCAAACCTCCTATTTTGGCGCCAACATTAACCGGTTAATCAATACAGATTCCCTGCTTTTCTGCTCTGGACAACGACAATCCATAACATTTTAGCACTAGCTGATATAATAAATAGTGTAAAGGTTTATTTAAACTATTGCAAGTTTTAAAGGGGCGTCCTATGAATATCATACTGGCTTCACAATCAGAAAGACGGAAGCAGTTATTAAAAAAAATCATTCCTGAATTTGATATTGTGATTCCGGAGGTGGAAGAAACTGTTGATGGAAACAGTCCGGAAACGATAGCGATGGAAAATGCTAAAAAAAAGGCCATCAATGTTGCAGAAAAAATAAACAACAAAAACTGTGTAATAATATCAGCCGATACAATCGTCGTGGTTAAACAGAGAATTCTTGGCAAGCCAGCAAATCGTGATATTGCAAGGCAATATCTTCTGCTTCTTTCCGGCACAACGCACAGGGTTATTACGGGGATTTGTCTTTTCAATCCTTATGAAAATAAGATGCTTGCTGATTTTGATGTTACATTTGTTTCGTTTAAAACCCTGACCAACCAACAGATTGATTCTTTCCTTGATAAACAAACCTTTTATGATAAGGCAGGCGGATACGCCATTCAACAGATTAACGATGAATTTGTTGAAGAAATTAAAGGCAGTTACGATAATGTTGTTGGTTTGCCTGTTGAAAAGTTAAAAAAAATGCTTGACCAGTTTGAAAATCTTGCCAGGATAGAAATTGAAGATATTGCGTTGCCTGATGGTTGGGCTGTTGGTAGATATAATGGAAAAACAGTTTTTGTGGATGCGGCAGTGCCTGGAGACACGGTATGGGGAAGAATTGTTAAAAACAAAGTTTCATACTCTTATGCGACAAACTGTGGACTGATACATAAATCACATTGCAGGGTTGAACCGGTTTGTTCTCATTTTGGTTTGTGTGGGGGTTGTTTGTTGCAAAGCTGCGATTACAATGCGCAGATTGAATTAAAAAAAAGATATTTGGCAGAAACCCTAACAAGAATAGGAAAGATAAAAACAGAATTTGAAATATGCGATATCATTCGGTCTCCCGACATATTTTTTTATAGAAATAAAATGGAGTTTGCTTTTGGCAGAGA
>CAZSTE010000227.1:0-1536 GCA_964609735.1 uncultured bacterium | reverse complement strand
AAATTTGTCCCGGCAATATGTTTTATTTCAGGAGAAACACCATAATCCATTATCCTGACAAACGGTTCTTTTGCATAGAAATCCTTATAGATTTCATAAAGATTGGCAGGGTCTAAATCCTGCGCAGTTTCCACATACATTGTTGTAAGTATGCCGCAATTAATAGGTATAAGATGGGGAACAAAAACCACAGGAACCTCGCATCCGCATTTATTCAGGATATGCTCAATCTCTGGCTGATGACGGTGTTGTCCAATGTTATAGGCCTTACTGGTTTCATTTCCTTCGGCAAAAAGAAGTGAAACATCCGGTTTTCTTCCTGCGCCTGTAAATCCGCTCAGGGAATCCACAATAACCTTTTCCTTGAGAATCCCTTTTGTTGCTAGGGGTAAAAGCCCGAGAAGTGCAGATGTTGGATAGCATCCAGGGTTTGCCACCAGGGTTGCTTTTGCAATCCTATTTCTGTATAATTCCGGTAGTCCATAAACAGCGTCCGATAAAAGATGGCCGGATGTGTGTTGGGTATACCATTTTTCGTAAATGGAGATATCTGAAAATCTATAATCAGCGCTTAAATCAATAACCTTTTTTCCCATGGAAAGAAGTTTTGGAACAAAGGACATTGAAACAATATGGGGAAGTGCAAGAAAAACAAGATCGCAGTTTTTTTCTATAAGGTCCCAATTAACCTTGTTATAGCAGTTGATATGAAGTATTTTGGCAATCCTTGGATGCATCCGGCCCGCTGACGTTTCGGGTTCATTGGATGCAACAAATCCCAGGGTGATTTCCACATTTTTGTGTAAAAGCAAAATTTCAAGAAGTTTTCTTCCTGCATATCCTGAAATTCCAAAGATAGCAACCTTTAGTTTTTTATCATCCATCTTAACAAATAGAAGGGATTAATAAAACTATCTTTTTGTCCACTGAAACCGTTTTCTGGCTCCTTTTTGACCATATTTTTTTCGTTCTTTCATGCGTGGATCCCGGGTCAAAAGGGAGAATTCGCGAAGTTTTGAGGTGAGTTGCGGATTATATTTAACAAGCGCCCGGGCAATCCCAAGTTTTATTGCATCAACCTGGCCTGTAATACCTCCGCCCATGCTTTTCACCTCAATATTAAATTTTCCTTCAAGTTCGGTTACCTTTAATGGCTTTATAACCTCGTTTTGGTGGGTAACAAGAGGAAAATAAACAGAAAGCGGTTTTCCATTAATGGTTATCTCGCCTGTTCCTTCATTTAATTTTACAACAGCATGGGATGTTTTTCTTCTTCCTATGGCAATCAACAAATTTCCTTCCATTAATCCTCCATCAAAATTTTTGTTCACTATTTTAAAACAAACCAGCGGCTCTGTCAAACAGGTTTTCAAGACAGCGGTATAAATCCTTATAAAGAGGATAGATGCTATTATAGATTTTACCATTTCTCTCATCCGGGACAAAGCTGTCTTTAACAGATAAAAACATCTCGCAGGTTTTTTCAATATCAGGAAAAACACCTGCGCCCAAACCTGCAAGAAGGGCTGCGCCGTA
>CAZSTE010000226.1:0-1544 GCA_964609735.1 uncultured bacterium | reverse complement strand
CTTTCTCCATCCAAACCCTGTTTTCTTTATAAAAAAAGGGAGAAAAGAAGGAGTAACATATGATTTATGTGCATAAAAGGGTACAATATTTTTATGAATATAAAAGGATTAATTGTTGATTTTGATGGAACAATAATCACTCAGCATATTAATTTTGAAAGGATATTTCAAAAAATTCAGGCCCTTTTAACCTTATATGGGCTGAAACAGCCGAAAAAAAACCTTCCGGTGCTTGAATATTTAAATGAGGTGAAAAGATTAAACAGGCAAAAATCCAAGATGTTTTTGCGGCAAGCCCATAACATCTTGATTAAAGAAGAAAAACAATCCTCAAAAAAATCAAAGCCGATAAAAGGCGTCCCTGAATTTCTGGAAAAATTGGTTAGGGCTGGTTTTGCTGTTGGCATTGTAACAAGAAACAGCCGAATGATTGTTGAAGAAATATTGAAAAAAAGAAAAATTCCATACCATATTCTTCTTGCAAGAGAAGATGTTAAAAAACCTAAGCCACATCCTTCTCATATTGATATAATGCGAAAAAAACTTCATCTTAAAAGAAGCGAAACAATTGTTGCAGGCGACCACCCCTTTGATGTAATAGCCGCAAAAAAACTTGGAATTATTGCCTGCGGTGTTCTTTCTGGCGGGAAAAAACCTGAAGATTTTATCCGCGAAGGGGCTGATTTTGTTTATAAAGATATAACCTGGTTGGAATATCTTCTTGGATTAAAGGCCCTTCCTCAGGGAAAGATTGACCATCAATTATTAAGATATCTTATAAAAAAATACTGTGTACTGGATAAAAGCGTTTTACAGGGACCCGGCATAGGTATAGACGCCGCGGTTGTCAAAACATCCTCTTCGTTTCTTACATTAAAAATAGACCCTGTTACATTTGTTTCAAAAAACATCGGAGAATACGCTGTAAATATCAGCGCGAACGATGTTGTGTGCATGGCCGCAAATCCGCGATGGCTTTTTGTTTCAGCTGTTTTTCCTTCGCCAATACAATTTCCTGAGATTGAAAAAATTTTTAATGATATTTCTATGATATGTAAAAAACTTAAAATTGCGTATGTTGGCGGGCATACAGAAATATCCTCGTCGGTTTCAAAACCCGTAGTCACATCTGCAATGGTTGGAGAAAAACTTCAGGGCATAAAACAGACGAAAAAAATAAAAGAAAATGATGCCCTTATGCTTGTAAAAGAAATTGGTATTGAAGGCGCTTCAATATTGGCAAGAGAAAACATAGTGCTTGAAAGAAAATTTCCAGCATACACAAAACAGGCGCTTGAAGCAATTAAAAAACCAGGGATTTCAATCGTTAATGAGGCAATAACCGCATGGAAATCTGTCCCAATAATCAAAATGCACGATCCAACAGAGGGAGGATTATTTTGTGGAATTGCGGAACTGGCAGAATCCCTTGGCTGCGGATTTGTCATTGAGGAAGAAAAAATAAATATATATAAACCCGCACGGGTTTTTTCGGATTATCTTGGCATAGACATTTATCGCTTGATTTCTTCAGGATGTTTGCT
>CAZSTE010000225.1:0-1552 GCA_964609735.1 uncultured bacterium | reverse complement strand
CTTTTATCTTCAAGAAAAAAGCAAACACAACTCGGACAAATATTGGTACAACTTCCGCATTGAACACATCTGTGCCATATATGCTGCCATATGTCTGAATTAAAATTTCCACGAAAGTTCTCAGGGATATCCGCGGGAAGATGAAATTTTTCGTTATGCCGACCAACAAGCAAGCGAATTTTTGACCGGATTTTGGTTCTTTCTTCTATTTCATCTGGCTTTGCGGGCCTAAAAAAATCCTTTTTCCCAAGCAGCTCATCACCCTTTTTTGAGCCTACATCAATAAGAAAACCATCCTCCATCGCACTCAGGTTTAAATCAAATCCATCCTCTGGATAGGGTTTAATACCCAATATCTGACAAAAACATACAGAAAGAGGATGAAAACAATCTGTTGAAATAATCGCGGTATTATTTCTTCTTGTTTGATAATTAGGATCCTTGTATTCCTGATTCAAAAAAACATTATCAAGTACTTTTAAGGCATACATATCACAATTTGCTGGGCCAATAATGATTTTTTCTTTTTTATATTCGGTAATTTGGGGAACAATTCTTTCCTGAAAAGGAAAAAGAAAAAATTTCAAAGGCTGAATCGGACGGACCTTGCCAAAAACTGCTTCGTGCAAATTTAATCGTGAAAGCGGCTGATAAATAAGAGATTCATTATAAGAAAATGGAGCAATAATATCGTAAATATCAGCAATACTCTCAAGAAAATCAAGCCATTTAACGGTTTCAATAAAATAGATATCCATTTTCATCGATAACCCTTGTGAAATTTATCACTAACCATGTCAAATAAAAAAATTTATATTACTATATCACAGAACTATATCACAGAATTTTGCTCTGTCAAGACCCTGTTCTTGATAAATAGGAAGCGGTAGAGTTATTCTTTAACGCTCAACTGTGTTATAAAAAATGTTACACTATTCTTTTTATCGTTTTACACTGTCCGGTGTTTGGAATAGCTTATACGCTCATTTTGACCAGAAGATAATAAAAAGTAAAATATCGGTATGAAATATTTTGAGTCTTTTTTGATATTGCTGCTTGGTTTCCTTATAGGAAGCGTATGTGGAGAAATAATATCCCTGTTTACATCCGCCAGATACATAGCCAGCATGCCCATATTTAATAGTTGTGTTGTTGGATTTGCGCCGGTTAGCATCGAACTTAAAACAATTCATATTGATTTTGGAATAAAGATACTTGTTAATTTTTTCTCCTGGATTGGTCTTTTAATTTCATCCCTGTATACATTAATAAAACAGGCTATTATAGAATAATGGTCTTTTCATATGGAAAAAAATTTTTTTATTAGGGTATATGGCTGTCAGATGAATTTTGCCGATGCCGAAAGACTGCGAAGACGTATGATAAATGCAGGGTGGAAAGAAACCAACAATCCTGAAAGGGCACATGCCATACTTGCGGTAAGCTGCAGCATAAGACAAAAAGCAGAAAATAGGGTGATTTCATTTCTTGCAGGTTATAAGAGATTAAAAAAGAAGGGTACCCTTTTGTGTTTACTTGGATGTACTGAAAA
>CAZSTE010000224.1:0-1555 GCA_964609735.1 uncultured bacterium | reverse complement strand
TAACAATGATGCAATTTTAAAGGGAATGAGAAGTGCTGATTGGCCTGCCAGATTTCAAATAATCATGAAGAACCCGTCTGTAATTCTTGATGGAGGGCATAATCCCGCAGGCATTATATCTTTAAAGCAAACACTAAAATTTTATTTTCCAAATGAAAAATTTATTTTTTTGGTTGGAATTTTGAAGGATAAAAAATGGCAGGAAATGTTAAAAATTCTTTCTTCCATTGGCAAAAAATTTATCTTTACACAATCAAACAATCCAAGAAGTATTCCTCCTATAGAACTTGCGCAGGAGATGAAAAAATACATGAAAGATTCTATGATAGAGACTATTGACAATTCCGCCCTTGCCGTTAAAAGGTTAATTTCAATAAAAGATACAGAAAAAAGAGTGATATGCGGGTCGCTTTATCTGGCTGGCGAGGTTTTAAAAACCTTAAAAATAAGGGTTTGATTTATTTTTTATATTTATCCTTGCCGGCCTTCTTGAATTGTGTCAGATGCAGGATGTTGCAGTTTTTTATTCTTGCATATCTTATTTCATCAACCATCTTTTTGACAAGAGGTATGCACATTCCTCCCAGGATTTCTTCTTCCATTTCCTCTTCCTTTTCATGTTGTCTGATGTCCATTTCACAAGGATTAAAAGGAATTCCTGATGTTTCAATTTTTACCTCAATCCTGTCAGGAAGGGATATCCATCTGATTTTTATATTTCCCATTGTCCTGTCATATTTCCTGAATTGAATTATATGGCTGCATATTTCATCTGTTACCAGCAAGAGTTCCCATGCTTTTCTCTGGGCAAGATGGGTGCTTTTGATTTTTTCTTGAAGAAATTCTGCAATAACTCCAAGATTTTCAAAACTGGCTGAAACAACAATTTCATCCTTCATCTACCCTTCCTTTGTATATTCCTTTGGTTGCTATATTAAGATATATTTCCTCAATTTTTGCAACCATGTTTTCAATGGAAAATTCTTCCAACGCCATTTTTTTGCCCTGCTGTCCCATTTGTTTTCGTGCATCGGGATTTTCAATAAGATACCTTAATTTTCCTTCAAGAGATATTTCATCTTTCGCAGGAACAATAAAACCATTTATTCCGTTTTTAATTACCTCTCTGGTTCCATCGATATCAAATGCAATAACAGGATTTCCCGCTGCAAGCATCTGAACAACAGCCCGCGGCAGACCCTCTCTTAAGCTGGTGTGAACACCTATATCCATGGCTGCTGCATATGCGGGGATGTCCTGAGGTTTAACCAACCCCGTAAAATAAACCCTGTTTTTGACCCTGTTGATTTCCACATAGGTTTCAAATGCTTTTCTCAAAATACCATCTCCCACCAGAACAAGATGTATGAACGGATAATCCTTTGATATATTTACAAAAACCCTTAAAAGATATTCCTGCCCTTTATTTGGGAAGAGACGGCCAATCATTCCTATGAGAATGTCTTTTTCATTTATATGGAAATAACTTCTCATTTTTTCCCGCAATGTTCCGCATTTTTTATATGGCTGAATCTGAAAACCGCTTCTTACAATG
>CAZSTE010000223.1:0-1581 GCA_964609735.1 uncultured bacterium | reverse complement strand
ACCCTACCTGTCCAGGAAAATTCTGATATATGGAGAAGCCCTTCTATACCATCTTCCAGTTTTATAAATGCGCCATAATCAGTAATATTAACAACCTTGCCTTCAACAACAGAACCAATTGGATATTTTGTTTCAACATCATCCCAGGGATTTTTTGTTCTCTGTTTTAAACCAAAGGAAACAATCTGTTTTTCAAGATTAACATCAAGAACAACCACCTCTATCTCATCCCCCACAGAAAGCATCTGGGACGGATGGGTTATTCTTCCCCATGCCATGTCATTAAGATGAAGAAGCCCAACCAGGTTATTATCTGTCTCAATAAATGCTCCATAATCAACAAGGTTTTTTACCCTGCCTTTGATAACCGCGCCTTTCTGAAGGGTTTGAAGAAATTCCCTCCTCTTTTCTTCTTTTTCTTCTTCAAGATATTTTCTTCGTGAAACAACCACATTTTTTCGCATCTTATCAATTTTGATAATCTTGAAGGCACTTTCCATGTTTACAAATTGTGAAGGATTTGTTACCGGTTTTATATCTGTTTGAGAACCGGGCAGAAATGCGAAAATTCCTATATCAACCTTAAATCCACCCTTTACCCGTTGAAGAATTGTTCCAGAAATGGGTTTATCTTCTTCAAAATGCTTTTCAATCTTATCCCAATTAAGCATAATATCCGCTTTTTCTTTGGAAAGAAGAATAAGACCATTGGGATCAGGATCAAGGGATTCAACAATCAAATCAATCTCCATTCCAGGCTTTATATCATCCTGGTCGCTTTTGAACTCTTCTTTAAGAACATATCCTTCTGTTTTATACCCAAAATCAACAATAACCTCTTTATCAACGCGAATCACAGTTCCTTTAATCAATGAACCAGGTTTGAAAGAAAGCAGTTTTTCTTCCAGAATTTTTCCAACATCTATACCCTCCATGTTTTATTACCTCCTATGATTTTTTTTGCGTTGCGGTTGTTTTAAAATCTCAATAATTTCTTTTATAGCTTTAACATCCGTGGACGCACCAGAAATTATACCAATTTTTTGGAATTTTGCAAGATTGAATTTTTTAATCTCTTCCGGTGTTTCTATAAGAAAGGTATTTTTGTTAACCTTTTTGCCGGTGAGCAAAAGTTTTTTCGTGTTTGAACTTTTTGTTCCTCCAACAACAATCAGCAAATCAACCATGCCTGCCAGTTTCAACGCCTCATTCTGTCTTTTAATGCTTACAGGGCAGATGGTATTAAAAATTGTAATTTTCTTTGTGGGGATATATCTTACAATTTTTCTTATCGCACTTCTGTAAAGATCAAGGGAAAGTGTTGTCTGGCCGATTATTGCCCATTTCGGCGCTTTTATCTGTGGAAAATCAAACCTGGTACTTTCAGGCTTCACAATAAAACAATTTTTACCAGCAAATCGTTCCATGGCTTTTATTTCCGGATGGTCTGGGTCGCCCACAAGAAAAATAAAATTTTTTTCATTTGATAAGGTTTTTATAAGATTTTGAACCCTTCTGACAAATGGACATGTCGCGTCATAAATAATATCTGTTTGTTTTTTTATATTGTTAAGAATATCC
>CAZSTE010000222.1:0-1591 GCA_964609735.1 uncultured bacterium | reverse complement strand
GCTTACATTAAACTACTTACCCGTATGGATATCTATTTTTTTACCCTTGGAACAATCCTTGTGCCGGTTTTGGGGGCTATTACAATACCAATTGCCTCTTTAATATCAAGCCGATTTAGAAATCTCTGGGCGCTGATATTGGCGGTAATTACCTTTATCCTTCCATTTTTTTTGATACCCTCTGTTCTGGGAAGTCCGGAAGGCCAGATTATTATCAGATATAACATTATCGGAAATTTTGATTTTATCCTTTTGGTAGATGGTCTTTCAATATTTGTTTCTCTTGTGTCGTCTTTTATCGGCGCGCTAATCGTTTTGTATTCAATTGATTATATTGCTGATGAAGATTTTCAGACAGAATACTACACAATGGTTGTTTTCTTTATTGGTTCAATGATGGGGTTGGTGTATTCAGGGAATCTTATTTTTATGTATTTGTTCTGGGAGATTGCCGCGATATGTTCGTGGCGGCTTATCGGTTTTTATCGCGCGCCATCGCATATTGTTAAAGCAGACAAGGCGTTTCTTATTACATTTTTTGGCGCAGTGGTTATGCTTTTTGGATTTATTCAGGTTTATGGAACAACCCACACATTTGATATGACAGCAATGAGGTCTATGCCCATATCCTGTCTTGCGGTGTTTTTTATTCTGGTTGGCATGTTTTCAAAGTCAGCAACATTTCCACTTCACACCTGGCTTCCTGATGCTGGTATTGCCCCTTCAACCGTAACCTCTTTACTTCATGCAGCGGTTCTTGTCAAGATAGGTGTATACGCATATGCGCGATTGTTTTGCTACACCTTTAATATACCAATAGAATGGAATGTAATAATCCCTTTACTTGTTATGTTTTCATCTCTTATTGCTGCCGGAGCAGCCCTTATTGAAAATGATATCAAAAGAATTCTTGCATTATCAACCGTTAGCCAGATTGGGTATATTTTTCTTGGATTCTGGACAAGGACAATTATCGGGGTTGCCGGAGGAACGCTTTTTATATTGATGCATGGCCTTGCAAAGGCAGGATTGTTTTTATGCGCCGGTATTATTGAACATTCAACAAAAAAAAGAGATATAAGGGAGCTTGGAGGCCTTTTTAAGGCAATGCCTTTTACAGGCATAAGTTTTTTTGCCTGCATACTTTCGGTTATTGGTATTCCTCCATTTGGGGGTTTTTTCTCAAAGTTTATGGTGCTTGCCGGAACTGTTGAAGCAGGCAGGCCAGGTATTGCTTTTACCGGATTATTGATAGCAATAATGACAGCGATGTATTTATTCCGGCTTTTTCATGCTATATTTATGGGAGAAAAGAAAGATCGTGCTTATGAGGAAGGAACATCCTTGATGGTGGGCATTGTTTTTGTTTTGGCTATATTTTCTTTGCTTGCTGGAATTTTTATATCTGTTTTTGGGAATTTTGCCGAGCGCGCTGCAGTTTATCTTTTGGAGAGTATGAAATGAATAATAATGTTATGTTATTGCTGCCCATTTTGCTTCCGATAATTTCCGGAATTATTTGTTATTGCATTCCGGAAAAACTACGCAGGTTCAGAAATATTTTCGCGCTCATCATTGGATTTGTGCTATT
>CAZSTE010000221.1:0-1597 GCA_964609735.1 uncultured bacterium | reverse complement strand
AAACATATTTTTTAACTAAAATAATTTATTTATCCGTATAGTTCCTCCACTTTTTTGTCTAATTCTATTTGAATTATGTCTAATTGTTTTTCGGCTTCATCTTCTGTGATTTTTTCGGCAAATTTGCTTTTTTGAATTTCCACTGCGCGATTAAAAATATTTTGAAATGTGTTTAATTGTTCATTTGAAGGAATGATAATAGGAAGTTGACGAATATCATTAATTTGAATATTAACTGAATAATTAACAAAATTTCGATAATAATAAAAAATGAACTTTGAGTTTAAAAGGCATACAAGATAATAATTAGGTAATAACAAGAAAATCGAGTATAAGCTCATAGATCCAACATCATTAATACTTTTTAGTTTTATTCTGGTTTTAATCATTTTGGCGTTTGGATTTAACACATTAGTCCAGCAAAACCCTTCTCGGAAGTAAAATTGTGGATTACGCACTACGGGCATCCCTGTGCCTTTTTTCCCGGAATTTTCTTTTAAAAATCTTACATTCTCTTGGCTCCAATCGATATTGTAAGGGGTGGGCGCGTACCATCGGTTGCCGTCTTTGTCGCCTTTGTCGTAAGGAACAAATGTTTTTTCGCCGGTTATGCCGTTAAGTTTTTCATCATTTGTAAGTTTTTCGACATCCGCTATTTCGTTTATGCTGACAATTCGGTACAACCATCCTTGTCCGAAAATGTCCCGACCGTATTTTTCTTTTAAATCGTCAAACAATTTCCTGATTTCTTTTTCGTTTAACCGGCTTAAAAATTCGTCGGCTTCCTTTTTATTCTTTATTCCTTGTTCGTCGCAGAATTTGTTAGCCAGCAATAATTTTTGCGGTCGTTGTTCTTTCACATTTTCTGCCCATTTTGTACCTTCTAAAATACCAATGTATTTGCCATTGTTGGCTGTTGCCAATCCCTGACCTCCTTCGGTGATCAATCCTAATAAGGTTATATCGCCCTCCTTTAACGATTGTCGGTATCGTTCAAGTTCAAATTTATATTTTTCGATATTTTTGCTGGTAGATATTTTGTCCCACCAGTTGTCTAAAAGTTGCTTTACCTGATTTCCATATTTTTGCTGAATTTTTATGTTTCTCTCTGTAGGGATAAAAAATACATTATTCGGAATATTTCTGTACCAGTCAATATTGGCAGTATAAACCACAGGTTCATTAAGATTTTGTTTGCCATCTTTGAAAAGAAAAGTATAATTGCTTGTTTCTTCTCTTTTCTGGACAAGAACAACCGCTGTGTCAACCATTGCAGCAAAAGGAGAAGCGGTATCGAAAATTTCCAGAATTTTATTTTTTTGAAATAATTCTCTTACATTACGTTTCGTTTGGATAGTCCAATACGTTTTGGAAGTAATATAAGAAAGCACGCCGTCACTTTTCAGCAAATTGAATCCTCTGAAAAAGAAATGAGCATAAAGATCGTCAGCAAATCCGTATTGTTGCATCAATTGTTTCTTTTCATTTTCTGGAACTCCTTTTGTGCTTACATACGGCGGATTGCCAATGACCATATCGAAACCGTTTTTTACCCCAAACATCCATTCGGGATCGAACCACTCGGCCGACCGGTTGG
>CAZSTE010000220.1:0-1597 GCA_964609735.1 uncultured bacterium | reverse complement strand
GTATAGAAGCCCGCATGCAAAAACCATTTTTGAACTTTATACAAATTCACGCGGCGAGGGATTTGGGCAAGAGGTAAAAAGACGCATCATTCTCGGAACATTTGTTCTTTCCTCAGGATATTATGAGGCATATTATCTAAAAGCACAGAAGGTTCGTTCACTGATAATGAAAGATTTTGACGACGCCTTTAAATCTGTGGATTTTATCGTTACCCCAACAACCCCGGAACCGGCATTCAAACTTGGTGAAAAATCCGCTGATAGGCTTAAGATGTATCTTTCTGATATTTTTACCGTTAATGCGAATCTTGCAGGAATTCCAGGAATAAATTTGCCAATTGGCTTTTCCTCTGATAAACTTCCAATTGGTGTTCAGATACTTGCACCCGCATTTAAAGAAGGAGATTTACTTCGTTTCGCGTATTATATTGAACAAAACATTACAAGGGAGTGAATGTGGAACGGGTATTTACTCTTCGTTCTTTTTTGACAGGTACATTTCTTTCTATATTCATCGCATTCTACGACCATATATCTGTTGATATAAACAATGGTTCATACCTTGCGATTGACCACATGCCGGTGGCGGCCATAACGCTTTTTTTCTTTCTTGTATTTTTTGTTAACACAATTTTAAAACGAATAAGGTGGAATCTGGCATTTAGACCAGGAGAACTTCTTCTGGTTTATTGCATGATGCTGGTGGCATGTTCTGTTACAGAACTTGGACTTGGAAGCCAGATTCTTCCTATTATTTCTGCGCCTTACTATTATGCAAACCCGCAAAATGAATGGCTTACCCTGATTGTTCCCCATCTTCGCAAAAATTTAATCGTAACAGACCCGCAGGCGGTAACCTATTTTTATGAAGGACTGCCAAAAGGAATGTCCATTCCATGGATGGTATGGATTAAACCGCTTTCTTTATGGATACCATTTCTTCTTGTTTTTTATTTCTGCACAATATGCATTGTGGTTATGTTGAGAAAACAATGGATAAACAGAGAAAAACTTGTTTATCCGTTAACAGTACTGCCGACAGAGATGGTTCGCGAAGAACCAGCAGGAAACAAAAAAACATATCTTCCTGGATTTTTTAGGAATAGGCTTATGTGGCTTGGTTTTGGCATAGCATTTATCGTTGGAATTCTTATCGGCCTTCATTCTTATAACAGCATGATACCAGCACCAGAGCTTCAAAGAGGTTTTGGGATATTTAGAGGCACACAACGCATTGTGTTTCGGGCGAGTTTCCCTGTTATTGGCTTTTTATACCTTGTTAATCTGGAGGTAACATTTTCCCTGTGGTTTTTTAGCCTTCTTTTCCAGATTATAAAGGGCGCGTTTAATATCATGGGGATCTCAAGCACAGAAAACATTGGTATTTATGGATGCCCAGGGTATGCAATTTTTGCGCATCTCGGCACAGGCGCAATTATTGCGATGGTTGCATATAGCCTATACATTGCCAGAAGTCATTTCAAGGACATCTGGCGCAATGCCATCGGCAAGGCGGTCGTTGACGATTCGGAAGAAATTCTTTCATATAAAACGGCGTTTTGGGGGCTTATTATCGGCTCAATCTTTGTTCTCGGAT
>CAZSTE010000219.1:0-1598 GCA_964609735.1 uncultured bacterium | reverse complement strand
TTGACCGGCAGGGTATAAATTACGAAACAAACGACGAACTTTCGCATTTTTTTGTATATGGAAACCAGCGTTACAAATCCTTTACAAAAGAGATACCAGGTGATTGGAGTTCAGCAACATTTCTGTTTGTGGCGGCTGCAATAACAAATTCTGAAATTTTTTTAAAAGGTTTGGATATCAATGATGTGCAAGGAGATAAAAAAATAATTGATTATTTGAAATATGCAGGGGTAATTATTAATAGCGATATTGAAAAATTAACAATAAAATCAGGTAATATTAAAGGATTGGAGATTGATCTTAATGAAACGCCCGATGCGTTGCCTGCGCTCGCTGTGTTGGGATGTGTTGCAGAAGGAAGAACCATTCTTAAAAATGTTCCTCAGGCGCGGCTAAAAGAAACCGACCGTATTGCGGTAATGGCAAAAGAATTGTCAAAAATGGGAGCCCGCATCGAAGAAATGGAGGATGGGCTTATAATTTATAAAAGTAAACTTAAAGGTTCAATTGTTGATGGGCACAGAGACCACAGGGTCGTGATGGCTTTGGCACTTGCTGGACTTGTGGCTGATGGCGAGACAACAATAACCACTGCAGAATGTGTTTCTGTAACCTTTCCTGAATTTCAGGAATTGATGAAAAATATTGGCGCGGAGATAAGGATTATAAACGATTAACATGGAGGATTTATGCTTGGTAATACCTTTGGCAGAATATTTAGAGTTACAACATGTGGAGAATCCTATGGAAAAGGAAAAGGATCGGGGCTTGCGGTTATTGTGGATGGGGTACCTGCCGGGCTTAAAATAACAAAAGATGTCGTACAAAAAGAATTGGACAAAAGAAAACCGGGTACAGGAAAATTTAACAGCCCAAGAAAAGAAACAGACCAATGTGAGATTTTTGCAGGCATTGGTCAGGACGGTGTTACAACCGGGGCGCCGTTAGGAATAATTATTTACAATATTGACACAAAAAAAATTCATATTGACCAATACCGTTCTTATAAGAATATTTTCAGGCCGGGCCATGCCACATATTCATTTTTTTTGAAATATGGGCAATATCAGGATTGGTGCGGCGCGGGCCGCGCATCAGGCAGAGAAACTGTTGCACGGGTTGCAGGAGGAGCCGTTGCAAAGTTTATACTTGCGAGGGAAGGAATGGAAATCCTTGCATATACAAAAGAATGCATGGGAATTAAATGCAAAGAAATGAGCTTTGAGGAAATAAAAAGAAACTACAGAAAAAATGAGATCAATTGCCCGGATATGCTTGCAGCGAAAGAAATAGAAAAAAAACTTATTGAAATAAAAAATCAGGGAGACACAGCAGGGGGTATTATTGAAATGATTGCTCATAATGTACCGCCAGGTCTTGGAGAACCTGTATTTGATAAAATAAATGCCCTGATTGCTCATGCTCTTTTTAGCATTGGTGCCGTTAAAGGGATTGAATTTGGAGCAGGTTTCCGCGTTGGCAACATGAAAGGTTCAGAAAATAACGACCAGCCATATTTAACCTCTGATGGCAAAATTAGATTTAAAACAAATAATGCCGGTGGAACCCTGGGCGGAATAACAAACGGAGAAGATATT
>CAZSTE010000218.1:0-1609 GCA_964609735.1 uncultured bacterium | reverse complement strand
AAAATTTTATTTTTTAAAAATTGATAATATGGATAACAAAGATTTTGAAGACCAATTTGAAGACCAAGTAGAAAAAATTCCTTATCGGGAATTGCTTAACGATCCTGATTTAAAAAAGCAGTTGAGAAAAGAATACGAAAGCGTTGCGGCTATCGATATTCAATTAAGCCGTCAAAAATTCATTGAGCGTCATTTAACGCCAGATGAACTTAAAATTCTAAATGAATTGGACTTAACTCCTAAATCGGGGTACTATTTTCAGAATGAAACAGAGCAAAAACGGGATGCTTTGGCAAAAGAGTTTGACGAAATGGTACAAAAAATTTTGGAAAAAGAGTTTGAACAATTAGAAATAATTCCTGAAAAATATATGACACCGGACATCGGGAAAACGCCAACGTGTGAAAAAGAGTTTGACGAAATGGAACAAATACCCGACATATATAAGGTAAGGGATATTAAACAAACACCCACGTATGAAGCTCTATATGCAATAAATAGATTTATAAACGAATACACGGACTTGGCGTTAAAAGACGTCGACACAATCGTTATAGCCGACAAATACTTTACACTTCTAAAGAATAAATTGGAAACATTTAGTCCATCGGTACAGATTAAGCTAATTGACGAAATAATGCTCCCAGAGGTGAATATCGCCGTTTGGACGCACAAAAAATTTCACCCTGATGAAAATGTATACGAATATCAAAAGCGCTGGGAGCAACTCAAAAATAGCCTCAACGCCAACCTTGTAAGCTATAAAAGCGAAGTTGCTTCTTTGCTCGATAGCGCATGCGTAAATCCGAAAAGCCTGCAAATTCAAGTCACCACAGGAAAATTAACCGAAATTTTCGAGTCTTGGAAATCCAACGCATACAGAGCCATTGACGGCGAAACCGATTTTGTCTATTTTGCCTATGCTATCAGTGGCAAACCAATACCTACAGACAAGCAGCCGTATAGACCAATAAGGATCACTACATCAATTGAAAAATTCGGGCGGCTTTTAAAAGAAGTTTTGCAAATTGAACAAAAAACAATACCAAATGATATTAAGAAAAAGGTAACTTCTCTTTTCGTTGATAAAAACGGTAAACCAGTACATCTATATAACTAATAAAATCCGCCAACCTTAATTATCTGAAATACACCTTAATACACCTAATCCGCCAACCTCCGCCTGGAGGAAATTGGCGGATTTTGTTTGATAATCAGCATGTTAAACCAAGTCATATCAGTTATCTTTGCATTAAACCAATTAAAAAATACGCAAAGATGGAACAGGTAACAATTTTAACAAACGAAACCGATATCAAAAAGATTGTGAATGATATCGTTAATGAATTGAAGAAGAACGAACAACCGATCGAGGAACAACCACAGGAACGATTATTGACAAGCGCCGAAACCTGCGCATTCTTAAGATGTTCGAAACCGACGCTGCACAGAATGAAAAAAAACGGTACAATTCCGTTTATTCGTTTTGGAAAAAATATTAGATACAAACAGAGCGATTTAGAGAAACTTATTGAAACGAAAGGGAAATAATGATGGAAACAAAAAAACATAGCCCCGCAGGATATGAGCCGCTGCAGAGCCATGATGA
>CAZSTE010000217.1:0-1614 GCA_964609735.1 uncultured bacterium | reverse complement strand
AAAAACCGAACAACATGATAAAAGTAGGAGATAAAGTACGTTTTCTCAATTCTACTGGTGGGGGAATTGTTACCAGAATAGATGAAAAGGAAAAAATCGTGTACGTTTCCGATGCCGACGGATTTGAAATCCCAATGCTGGAACGTGAATGTGTGGTCATTCCGGAAGTGAATGAAAATACCAATTTTCCCAAAAAGGATTTTAAATCGGCTTCAGCAGCTTTTATGAATGAGAACGAATCGCCGGCCGCCAAGTCCATCAACTTACAACCAAAACCTGAAATTATAGAGGAAGAAATCTTTGAAACGCCTGAAGGAGAAAACCTGAGAGTTTTTCTGGCTTTTGTGCCTGAAGATATCAAGCAGTTGCAGACCACCTCGAACGACTTTTATTTGGTGAACGACAGCAATTATTTTCTGTTTTACAACCTTGCATTGTTTGAAAACGAATGCTGCAAAAGTGTGGCCAACGGGCTGATTGAACCCAATATGCAGGAATGGATGGCAGAGATTAAAAAAGAAGAGCTGAATGCTTGGGAAAAGATTCGAGTTCAAATCATACCCTTTAAAAAAGATAAAACTTATCGGCCGCAACCGGTTATTGATATCGATCTCAAATTGAACCTGATGAAGTTTTACAAGCTTCACAGTTTCGGTGAAAATGAGTATTTCGATGTGCCTGCCATGATGTTGAATCCTTTGGAAGAAATTGAAACGCATCAATTGCACGACATTTCAGCGGAAGAAATTAAACAAGCCATTTCCCAAAAGGAAAAGCCCGAACGGCGACCACGCATCAGCAAACCTGCAAAAAATCCGGAAATTGTTGAAGTCGATCTGCATATCAATCAGCTTGTGGATACTACGGTCGGTATGAATAATGCCGATATGCTGAAACTCCAGCTGGAAAAATTTGAATCCGTTTTGAATGAATACAAAAATCGAAAAGGACAAAAAATTGTCTTCATACACGGGAAAGGAGAAGGAGTGTTGCGAAAGGAAATTGAAAAATTGCTTCGTACCAAGTATAAAAGTTATTATTTTCAAGATGCTTCCTTTCAACAATATGGCTTTGGAGCCACAATGGTTACTATCCGTTAATCATTCGATACTTTTGTTTTAGGTTACCGGAATATTTTACAATCTCGATCTGTCCAATCATTATCAGGTTTCAACTTTCTTCTCAAAACCATTTATTTTTTTAAATAACAGATTTTCTGTCTGTTTTCAAAACAATAAAGTTTAACAGACTTATAATCAATTTATTAATAAAACACTTAACTCCTAACTCTTTACTCCTAACTCTTTACTAAAAACTCCTAACTCCAAATTCAAATCTTTATTTAATTAAAAAACAATTACTTAAATAAATTTAGCATGATAGACAAATTTTTTATTAAACGGTATTTTCTTTTTGTTTTTAGTCTTATTTTATCAGTATCGTTTTTCTCGTGTGGCGAAAAGGAAGAAAATGAGCCGGATATTACCAATTCTATTTATGTTACGCAGGTTTTTGAATATGTTTATGCACCCGGCCAACATGCCCAACTGGCAAAACCTGCCGATATCGAGCATTTTATTGGTGAGCCTTCGGATGAAAAGGGATTTTTGTATT
>CAZSTE010000216.1:0-1617 GCA_964609735.1 uncultured bacterium | reverse complement strand
CATTTTTATAGACAAAGGCGTGAACAATATTGGCTGCAATTGTTGCAAAGATATACTGCTCAAAGGATAAAAATCCATGGGTATACACCTGCTCAAGACCTGCCGGCTGGGCTGCCACAATAAAATGTAATCTGTTTATTGCTTTTTGAAACTTCCCTCTCCCTCTTGGAGGGTTATTATCAAGATAAAGAGAACAAATCGATTCTATGCGACCGGTTTCCCCTCTATACGTTTCCCAGTATGCACGATTTAAGGTAATACCTGTATCCTCAAGCATTTTCCGTACCACGGGAAGAATTGATTTTGAAAAATCATCCTTGAACATTACCCTTATTTCATTTGTATTTTTTGATGAAGATATAGAAATTATCGGGATAACACTCCTTGAAGATTTTTTCAAAAAATGTTCATACCGTTGTTTTGTGGCTTTCGGGGTTGGAAGACCTGAAATAATATTATTAAAAGCAAAAGGGGATTCTCCTGGTTTGATATCCTTTAATTCTTTGCATTGTTCCGGCCTGATAATATACGTGTAATAATTATGAGATTTGCCATGGTAATATTCTATTCGATGGTCCGCCATCACAGAATCTAAAATATTTTCCATCCTTTCTCTATTTTCAATTGTCGCGATTCTAACCTGCACCCCCTGATCCATTGCAACAGGTATTTCAGAAACCTCGCTTCTTAATAAATACCTATTGTCATGAATTTGAAGATTGGTTGCGATTGTTTGTAAAATCCTTTTTAATGAATCCTTGGAGATCCATCTGAAAAAATATTTTGGCAGTTCCAGGTCAGACAAAAGAATTCCTGCAGCCACATCAAGGCAATACGCTGTCAAAAGTCCTTCATTTGTAAGCTCAATGACCGCCTCATATAAAATGCTTGCATCAAGCCCGCAATTCTTTGCCTTGTTAATAATGGAAATATTCACAAATTTCTTTATGTTTTTTATTTGCGGCCTCCCTATATTTCCAACACAATTGGGATATCTTACGGTTAAATGAAAAAAAATTCAAGCATCCGCAATCTCACTTTGACCTTAATGCCGGACACAGTTAAAATGTATATTAATGAAAATTGCGCATGTTATCACCCGTATGATTATCGGAGGAGCTCAGGAGAATACACTTTCCACAGTTTGTGGGTTAAAAAAGCGTGGGCATAACATCTGTATTATTTCCGGGCCTTCAAAAGGCCCGGAAGGAAGCATGGAAAACGATATCAAAAACCAGAATATCAATCTTATTATTGTCAAACAATTGATTAGGAATGTCAGTTTATGGCATGACACAATCGCTTTTTTCAGACTAGGAATCATCTTTAGAAAAAACAGGTATGATATTATTCATACCCATAGCGCAAAAGCGGGATTTCTCGGAAGAATAGCAGCAAAAATTTTCTCCAGAAAATCAAAGGTTGTCCATACGTTTCATGGTTCAAGTTTTCATAAATACCAACCTCCACTGATCCGTTATTTATATTTTCTCTCTGAAAAACTTGCAGGATTTTGTACTGACTATTTTATTTCTGTCAGCAGCGTGATTCTTGAAAAGCATATTAAAACAGGCATTGTCAAAAACAAAAAGTGCTCCATTGTAAGAAGCGGTTTTC
>CAZSTE010000215.1:0-1637 GCA_964609735.1 uncultured bacterium | reverse complement strand
ATGAAAAAGAAAATTAAGGATGTTGTATGTCGCGCATGGCTAAAAAATGAAACAAAAAACTCCGTTGATAAAGATGGAAAAATTTATTATTTTTGCTCTCCAAAATGTAAAGCGATGTTTGAAAAAGACCCAGAGAAATATCTATCCCTTAAAGGATAGTTAGCAGGGTGTTTCCCAGGTTTACCGCATAACGGTCTAAATTGATCAAAAAATAATAGATTGTGATATAATTTTTATCTATATTAACGGGTTTTTCAGGGAGATGTTCCATGCAAGAAATTCTTAAAGAAATCATAAAAAAAGAGGAAGAAGCCACATTACAGATTGAACAGGCCCAAAAATCTGCAGAACAGATTATTGCGAATGCGAAGAATGAAGCAGAGAAAATTATTATGGAAGCTCAATCAACAGCAAAAAGAATCTGTGAAGAATTACAAACAGAAACAGAACAGCAAATTAAAAAAACACACGAACAAATCCTGGACATAGAAAAAGCTAAAAACCAACAGATACAATCAAAATGGGAAAAAAAGATTATCCTTCTGGCTTCAAGGGTGTTTCAAAAAATTATTGATATAAAATATTAAAAACATTTTTACCGACCTTTAATTTCATGAAACAGATATCAAGGTACGCTTACGGAAACACGCGAATCAGGGCAATGATATCAAAACTTCTTAATGAGGATTTTTTTGCCCGCGCTGAGACGACAAACCTGGCAGGTTTTATTGAAATCCTCAGAAAAACTCCGTATGAAAACATACTGGAAACCGTTGGCGAAAATATTAAACCGGAAGATTTCGAGCTTGAATGCAGACACAACGATAGAGAAATATTAAAAAAAATTGCGAAATTCTATCTTTCAAGAAATGAAAAAAAATTAATTCTCCTTCTTGATGAAAGGTACACAGTTGAAGAATTAAAAAGTTCTCTTAGGTTGTGGAGAAAAAAAAGCAAAATCAACCACCCTGTAGAAATATCTGGAAATTTTTCGTCTCTTTCTTCAGCAAAAACAATGGATGATGTGATAAACATTCTTGCTGCCTTGGATTATAGCGCCGCTTTACGAAAAGTTCGGGACGATTACCTAAAACTGGATTCATTGTTCCCTGTTGAAATAGCTATTGATACATATTATTTTGAAAAACTCAATACCGCTATTAAGGATTTGAACCGTCTTGATAAATCCATCGCAAAAAAAATTATTGGCGCAGAAATAGACAGAGAAAATCTTTTATGGCTTGGAAGAATCCAATTATATTATAAGGAACAAATTTCTGGGGACATTCCGGGTTTTATACCCGGGGGTTGTTATATCTCCATTGAAAAATTAAAACAAATATTTAATAATTTGGAATCCATGAAAACAATAAAAATTCCTCAACAGTATCAGCCAATAATTAATCTGATACCGGTCAATCTTGAAAAGATGGATGAATTGCTTAAGGGTATTATACTACAGCAGATTAGAAAATCTTTCGTTGAAAGCCCTTTCAGTATCGCTGTTCCCCTTGGATATGCGTTTCTTAAAACCGCTGAAACAAAACGGATTGTCAGTACATTTACACTAAAATATCTTTCTGCTGTTATTTACACGTAAGGACCTTTATGCTTCAGGCAGAAAAACTTATATTGAT
>CAZSTE010000214.1:0-1666 GCA_964609735.1 uncultured bacterium | reverse complement strand
ACAATGGCAATGCTGTGTTGGGACTAAGGGAAAGGCAAAGCCCATTAAAAAAATATAAAGGGTATGTTTGTGGAATAAAAAAATGTTTTATTTTTTCTGATTGCATTGAAAAAATATTCCCCATTTTTTTAACATATGCGGCGGAAAATAATCTAGAACCATATAATCCATTTACCAAAACAGGAATTATAAGACATCTTATAATCAGAGAAGCAAAACACACGCATCAGATAATGGTTGTGTTTGTTACCCGCCCAGGTATGCCGGCTGATGTGTCAAAACTTGCGGATGCTATTTCCTCAATTCGCCAGGTGAAATCTTTTTGGTGGGTTGAAAATGACCAGATTTCGGATGTTGTGAATTTTCAAACAAAACATCTTGTTTATGGGATGCCGTTTATTGAAGAAAAGATTATGGATTTAACCTTCAGAATATATCCAGAAACATTTTTTCAGTGTAATACAAAAGCCGCTGAAAAGCTGTATAACGAAATTGGCTGTTTAATAGAAAGCAAACAAATACAGTCTGTGCTTGGCCTTTTTTGCGGCAGTGGTCCAATTGAACTTTTTTTATCAAGAAAAACAAAACAGGTAACAGGGGTTGATAACAATATTGTAAATATCTCCACAGCCAAAGAAAACTGCGCTATAAACAATATCAATAATTGTTATTTTTATTGCCAAACAGCAGAAGAATTTTTATCTCAGAACCAGGGAAATAACAAAAGGTTTGATGCGATTATTGTTGACCCGCCCAGGGCTGGTCTGACAAATAAACTTATAAAGCAGATTAAAAGCCCGATAATGATTTATGTATCCTGTAATGCCGCAACGTTGGCAAGGGACCTTTCAATATTAACTGAAACAGGCTACATCGTGAAAAAGGTTATACCCATTGATATGTTTCCGCACACTGCGCACATTGAAAGTTGTTGTCTTCTTGAATTATCGGGTCGCCTTGACTGATTTTTGTTTTCTGATACATTTTATTATATGAGAATTGGGACAGGGTTTGATATCCATGTTTTTGAAAAGGGTACAAAATTAATGCTTGCTGGTATAGAAATACCATATCCTATGGGACTAAAAGGTCATAGCGATGGGGATGTTGTTTTACACGCAATTTCGGATGCGATTGCGGGCGCCCTTGCCATTGATGATATTGGCACTGAATTTCCGGACACCAATACCTTGCTTAAAGGTATTAAAAGCAGTTTTATTTTAAGCCATTACACAGAAAAAATTCAGCAGCATGATGCAAAAATTGTTAATGTTGACATAATTCTTTTGGCTGAAAAACCGCTTTTGAAGTCCTGGTACAACCCTATGAAAAAACATATTGCAGAATTGTTAAACATTGAACCCTCGCAGGTCGGAATAAAGGCAAAAACGATGGAACATCTTGGACAGATTGGCAAAGGAAAGGCAATGGCCTGCCTTGCTTCAATTCTTATAGATGTTCCCTCATCCTGATTTATTAAGGAATTTTGAAAGCTCCCAAGCCAATTCTTCTGATGTTGCAAATCTCGCTTCTAGATCGTCCTGGGTGGCTTTTGTAAGTATACATTTAAATTCCTCAGGGATAGGAAGATTTGCTGAAAGGAGTTGCTGACTCTTTTTATATTTCAGAATTACCTCGGAAATCCGTCTGAAATAATCCTGATTAT
>CAZSTE010000213.1:0-1670 GCA_964609735.1 uncultured bacterium | reverse complement strand
TATTAAAGAAAAAAAGGGAAGGATTATTAGAATTCCTCTTATTCCCGGCATTTCAACGAGTTTAATAATAAAAAAAATTATACAAATTTATAAGAATGGAACTATTAAGAATAATTGACGCAAACTTCAACAGGGTTAGAGAAGGGTTAAGGGTTATTGAAGACATCCTCAGATTTTCCTCGTCTGGAAACAATTTTCAGGCGCAATTGCGCGAAATAAGACACCTGTTTACATTTTCTTATATAAAATATTTTGGTTCCATCCCGATTACAAAAAGAAATATCCTTGAGGATATCGGAAAAAACAATCCTCCATATAGAGCAAAAACATCCAAAGAAATAGTACTCAGAAATTTTTTACGTATAGAAGAAGGCATCAGAAGCATTGAGGAATGTTCAGCGGTGGTATGCCCCCAAAGCACCCATATTTGGCAAGAATTAAGATTCAAAATTTATGCAATTGAAAAAAGGGTGCAATCTATATTGCCTGAAAAAGAAATACCTGCTTTTTTTATTGGGATTATGCTATCTGGTTTTGATATTAAGCGCTTAGCAACAGTCATAGAAATAGTCATAAAAGCCAAACCTGATATGCTTATTTTTCAGATTGACAAAAACCCGAGTGAATATATCAAATATCTTAAAAAAATAAATTTAGAAAAACCCATTATACTTATTACTGATAGAGCCGATATCGCATTAATCACAAATATTGATGGGGTATATATAACAGAAAATATTGATATGGCAACCGATATAAAAACCATTATGCCGGGGAAAATAATCGCCGCTGGGGTAAAATCAGGAAAAACCATACAAAAAATCAACAACCCCTGTCTAAATTTCGTTGCGGGTGAAAATAAAACAATAATCAGTCGTATCTTGACGAAACGGGCAAAAAAAAGTAAATTATTGGTGGCCAAAATTATACATCCCGGCCAGCAGATTACCAATATTGTTAATAATGGCGTTGATGGTGTAATTTTAAAAACGGATGGTATTGATATTCAACACACAGTTGCAGGAATAAACAAAATAAAAAAAATCGCAGAGGACGCTCATTATGGAAAAGAAACCTGACGCACCAAAAGATAGCTTTATAAAAGGCCTTGCTCTATGGTTATTGCTTGGATTGCTTCTTTTTCTTGTTATTAAAACAACCTCAACAATTGTTGGCAATCAAAAAACATTAAATTATAGTGATTTTTTTGAGGAGGTTGAAAAAGGAAACATACAGGGAACAGTCGTTATTAAGCATGGCTATATCTATGGAAATTTGAAGGATGGCACGCGTTTTCAAACATATGCAGGCGAAGACGATGAACTTTTGAGCATATTACGGGAAAATAAGGTATCGTTCAGGGTTGAACCAGCATCTGATTTTTGGGCTGGATTATTAATAAATATCATCCCTGTGGTACTTATTGTTGTTTTTTTCCTTTTCTTAATCAATAAGCAGGCAAGCTCGGAAAGCAACAAGGTTTTTTCATTCAGCCGTAGCAAACCAATAATCCCTGACAGTAAAAATAGAATAACCTTTACAGATGTTGCAGGCTCGGCAGAAGCAAAAGAAGAACTTACAGAAATAATTGAATTTCTTAAGGACCCAAAAAAATTTCAAAGGCTTGGAGGTAAAATCCCCAAAGGCGTACTTTTAATAGGACCTCCAGG
>CAZSTE010000212.1:0-1673 GCA_964609735.1 uncultured bacterium | reverse complement strand
TACAACAGGAAATACCTGATGACTATGTTATTGGCACTGGTGAATCTCATTCTGTACAAGAATTTGTGGAAAGCGCTTTTTCCTATGCAGGTCTAGACTGGCAAAAATATGTCAGGGTAGACCCGAGATATTTCAGACCAAAAGAAGTAGATAACCTGATTGCTTGTATTGATAAGGTGAAAAGAAAAATTGGATGGATGCCCCGTATTACCTTTGAGAAGCTAATAAAGATTATGGTGGATGCTGATATGAGAAAAGAAGGATTAAGGCCAAAAGGAGAAGGGGATTCTATAATAACCAGGGAGTTTCCTAATAGATGGTGGAAAAAGGATTAAACAAAAAAGATCAAATGGTTCATTTCAATCCCGGGCATAACATTGGAGTTGGGGATTTTATTTTTTCTAACAGAGAAAAAAAATATATCAGGCAGGTTATTAAATCAAACAGATTATCCTATGGACCACTAACACAAAAATTTGAAGTACTCTTTTCACAGCAGCACGGTTGTAAATTCGGGATATTCTGTAACAGCGGAACCAGTGCCTTACATATCGCGTTGGCTGCATTAAAAGAAAAATATAACTGGAAGGAAAAAGATGAGGTTATTGTTCCTGCAGTCAGTTTTATAGCCACCTCTAATATAGTATTGCATAATAACTTAACACCTGTCTTTGTAGATGTAGAAAAGGATACTTACAATATAAACCCAGATCTGATTGAGGAAAAAATAACAAGTAAAACAAGGGCTATTATTCCTGTTCATCTGTTTGGATTACCAGCGGATATGTCTCCTATAATAAAAATCTGTCGGAAACACAATCTTCGTCTTATTGAGGATTCTTGCGAAACAATGTTCGCCAATTATAAAGGCAACAAAGTTGGTTCATTCGGGGATATCGGTTGTTTCTCAACATATATTGCCCATTTTTTGGTAACCGGCGTCGGAGGATTGTGTACTACAAACAATCCAGATCTTGCTGTTATACTGAGAAGTCTTATGAACCATGGAAGGGATTCTATTTATCTTTCAATCGATGATGATAATAAAACCGGTTATCAGTTATTTCAGGTTGTTGAAAGAAGATTTAAGTTTATTAGATTAGGGTATAGTTTTAGAGCAACTGAATTAGAATCTGCAATAGGTTTAGGACAACTGGAACAAAAGGATAAGATAATATCAAAAAGAAGAGCAAATGCCCGATATTTAACCAGAGGATTACAGGATCTTGAAAAATATTTACAACTACCATATATACCGGATGATAGAGAACATAATTTTATGATGTATCCAGTAGTGGTAAAAAGGGGAGGTAAAAAAAATTTACTACATTTCCTGGAAAAAAATTTGATTGAAACACGCGATATGATGCCATTGGTAAACCAACCAATATATCTGAAATTGTTTGGAAAGATAGAGGACGAATTTCCTGTTGCAAAATGGATCAACAAAAATGGATTCTATATTGGATGCCATCAATATCTAACAAAAGATGAACTGAATTACGTAATTGCAAAATTTTACCAATTTTATAAAAGAAATGAGTGAATATTTCTGGAAAAAGAAAAGAATTCTTGTGACCGGAGGATATGGTTTTCTTGGTAAATTTGTTATTACAAGATTACGGGAATTTTCGGATATAGACGAAATAATTATATTTCATAGTAAAGATTTT
>CAZSTE010000211.1:0-1675 GCA_964609735.1 uncultured bacterium | reverse complement strand
TCCTCTTGTCAGGGTTCATTCTCAATGTCTTACCGGCGACATCTTTCACTCATTAAGATGCGATTGCGGAGAACAACTTCATAAGGCACTTGAAATGATAGCCCGAGAAGGTGGTGCGTTGGTATATCTACCCCAGGAAGGAAGAGGAATAGGCCTGGAAGCTAAATTGAGGGCGTATAAACTTCAATCAGAAAAAAATCTTGACACCGTGGAGGCAAATAAATTTCTTGGTTATCCCGCAGACCTAAGGGATTATGGCATTGGCGCTCAAATTCTTACAGACCTTGGTTTTACAAATATACAATTACTTACCAATAATCCTCGGAAAATTGTGGGCCTTGAAGGATATGGAATAAAAATTGTAAACCGTTTGCCAATAGAAATCCCTCCAAATCCCTATTCATTGAAATATTTACAAACAAAAAAAATAAAAATGAACCACATAATAAAAAATATAAAATTTTCAAGAATATCCAACAAAAAAGGGGGTTTTAAATGAAAATTTTTGAAGGAAATCTTTCGGCAGTGGATAAGAAATTTGGAATCGTTGCCAGCCGGTTTAATGAGTTTCTGACTAAAAATCTTCTTAATGGAGCAATTGATTGTCTTAAACGACATGGGGCAGAAGAAAACAATATTGAGGTGGCGTGGGTTCCTGGTTCTTTTGAAATTGGTTTTGCAGCAAAAAAAATGGCGGAAATGAAACGTTATAATGCAATCATATGCCTTGGCGTCGTTCTACAAGGAGCGACACCTCACTTTGAGTATATCGCGGGCCAGGTCACAAGAATGCTTGGCCAGATTAATAGCGAAGGAATTATCCCTGTGGTTTATGGGATTATTATCGCTGAAAGTATTGAGCAGGCTGTGGAAAGGGTAGGGACCAAAATGGGTAATAAGGGCTGGTCTGCTGCTTTATCAGCAATTGAAATGGCAAATATAAATCAGATTTTGAAATGAAAACCATCCGTCGTAAAGGCAGATGCGCCGCGTTAAATGTGTGTTATCAAATGGATATCAGGAATATCAATGATATACAAGTGGCTATTGAAATATTAAAAAACATGCCTCTTGAAAAAAATACCATTTTATTTGCT
This sequence comes from uncultured bacterium, assembly GCA_964609735.1. GTDB lineage: Bacteria > Ratteibacteria > UBA8468 > B48-G9 > DTJG01 > DTJG01. Next base: position 578 of record CAZSTE010000211.1, on the reverse strand, counting down.
GAAACACTTGTCAGAGGTGTTTTAAACAACAAAACCTATATTGATGGCTTAATAAATCAATACAGTATTAACTGGGATCTTTCACGAATGAGTTATATAGACAGAAATATATTAAGAATTGCTATCTACGAAATGGTTTATCTTCCGGAGATTCCGGATAATGTCGCAATCAATGAAGCCATTGAAATAGCAAAGATGTACAGTTCCTTTGATTCAAAAAAATTTATTAATGGGGTTCTTGATAAAATAAAAAAGGAATTGTGCAATCATAAGGACTCAGCAGGATTCGGAGAAATATCACCAAGATGAAACGTTTGTGGACCCTTCTTCTTAAAACAGTCGTAAGCGTCTCTTTTGTATACATTATAGTAAAAAAAATTGACATTTCTGCTATGGCTTTAATCCTGAAAAATGTATCAATACCCGCTTTGTTATTAATACTGTTGATAAGCTTTTTAGTAACCATTTTTATTGCCCTTCGATGGTATTTTATTCTTGATGATTTTAAAGAAAAATGGTCATTTTTTGAAATATGGCGATTGTCTTTAATAGGACTTTATTTTAATGTTATTTTACCC
>CAZSTE010000210.1:0-1695 GCA_964609735.1 uncultured bacterium | reverse complement strand
GTAAAGGACCATCTTATCAAGGTTATTGTAACAACCCCGTTTCAATCTGAAATCCAATCAATCACAGGTACCATTAATTATTCAATGGAAAACGACGTTATGGTTTCTTCTCCCATATCTGGAAACGACCTAATTTTACTTGCCTCTCCATATATGCCTATTGATATTTATAATATGTTTAATCTTTCTGGGTCTGATGGCATTATAGGGGATTTTGATCTTTTATATGCGATAAACGCATGGGCAAGAGATGCCCAGCTTACTGGTTATGGAATAGTATGGCCGCAGGATATAGGAAACTGGGATGATATTCTTATAGGCCATGCTGGGAATCCTGGGATTATTCCAATATGGGCAGATACAACCTATCATGGTGGATACAAATACAATGCCGATGCAACAACAAATCCAGCAGTATTGTATGAGATGTATTGGCAACCAGGTATATTTGAATAAAAATTAAAGGTTTATATTTATTTTTTTATACACATTCCACATCTTTCACTTCTTTTCTGCTTTTTTCAAAGGATCAAAATTGATGGGAACTGCTTCAATCTAATGATTAAAAACCCATAGATTCAAGCCGCTTTATTCTTTCTTCTATTGGAGGATGTGTTGAAAAAAGCGCAAAAAATGATTTTGCAGAAAATGGGTTGACAATGAAAAGATGACTTAACGATGGATTTGCATTATTCATTGGCACAACAGCAGTTCCTTTTGCCATTTTTCGCAAGGCGTTTGCCAATCCAAAAGGATTATGAATAAGTTTAGCACCTGTTTCATCGGCAAGATATTCCCTACTTCGTGAAATTGCAAGCTGAATAAGCATAGCAGCAATGGGCAGAAGTATTGCAAAAAGAAGCATTGCGATAACAGAAAAAAGATTTCCGTTTCTGTTAGAATCCCTTCCGCCCCCAAGCATTGCCGCAAATTGCAACATCCTTCCAATCATGGTTATTGCGCTTGCCAGTGTCGCGGCGATGGTGGCTATAAGGATATCTCTATTTTTGACATGGGATATTTCATGGGCAATAACGCCTTTAAGTTCTTCTCTGTTAAGGAGATCAAGAATTCCTTGTGTGACTGCTATTGAGGCATGGTTTGGGTCTCTGCCTGTTGCAAAAGCGTTTGGACTTCTGGAAGGGATAAGATAAATCTCTGGTTTTGGAATGCCCGCAGCCACTGTTACTTCAGAAACCATTCTGTGAAGTTCAGGCATTTCAGTTTCAGAAACCTTAATTGCCGAACTCATTGCCAGAACGATTTTATCTCCTGCGAAATAGGTAATAAGGTTCATTGCAAGCGCAAAGATAAAAGCGATAATCATTCCTTCTGTTCCAAAAAAACTTCCTATGTAAATAAGGAGTACGCTTAATAATCCTAATAGTATATAACTTCTTATTTTTGCAGCCATAAAAAACCCCCTTTTATCAAATTATTGTTAACCTTTTAGTAAAAAGGTATTAACTTCTTAAAAATTTAGATGCCTAAAATAGATGAAAGTTGCGGTATAATTATATCATGGGTAAAAACATTATGAAAACCGATACAATTTGTGCGCTTTCTACGCCATATGGTATAAGTGGCATAGGTATTATTAGGATAAGCGGACCATTAACATTGAAGATTGTTAACGAAATATTTGTTCCTGCCCGCAAAAGAAAAATAGGAAAATTATGGAAAACCCATACAGTC
>CAZSTE010000209.1:0-1703 GCA_964609735.1 uncultured bacterium | reverse complement strand
TTTGCCAGGTCGCCGCCGGCTTCTTCTGCAGCCATTTGTGCTGCAAATGCTGCGGTTTCTTTTACAATTGTAGAGATTACAAGCCTTGTTATGATATATGGGAATAATACATTAAACTCTGCTCCAAAGACAGAATCCATTTCCGATACTGTTACAGTTTTGTAGATTCTGTTGTTAGCTTCCACGCTTACTGCACTGAATGGTTCGGGAAAAGTTTCTAAAACCGGAAATGCTATTCCCGAATAACCTGTGGGTATTGGAGGCGGAAGTATTATCTGAACTTTTTCTTCTTTCAGAGCTGCAATTACCCCATTCTCAAAAATTAAAAAGACAATATTTTTATCCAGAGGATATTCCCACGCCGATATTGATTTCAACTCTTCTGGAATTCTGGCTCCAATTTGTTTTGATGTAGTTACAAAATCTTTCACTATCAGATTGTTATCAGGTTGGGCCTTGTATAGGTTTCTAAAGTCTACATTTGCTTCATTGTAATTTCCATTCATAAGGTAAACAATTGCAGATAAATATAATGAAAGCGGGTTGATAAAGTCGCCATATATTTTTTTTGATAATTTTTTTACTTCATCGGCAGATTTCTTTAATTCAGGATTGGAATTAACTATGGATGTAAAGTCTTCAGAACTTTTTCTTGCTGCATCAGGTAATTCTTCTCTTTGTTTTTTTATTTTCTCTTCTGCTTTTCTTATCTCGCTATCAAAATATTCGAGAGCATCTTTCTGACGTTGATGCATCCTCCGTATTTCCACCGTTGCGGCGTTTTTATCACCGAGCCCTAAATAGCAAAGGGCTTTATAGGCGTTTATCAATATTCTATCACATATAAAACCAGTGTAGGGAATGGCATTTTGATTCGTTATTGTGGCTCCAGCTTCTGCCCCAACATTTCTTGCTGAAATTTTAGCGCGTTCATCAAAATCCATTACAATTTTTTCAGCTATTTCAAAGATAGATAAAGCTTCTCTATATTTTCCCTGATCAAATTTTATTTTTGCTTCTTCGAGACGCCACATCAGTTCATCTCCTGTTCCAGTGCGTGATTCTGCATATTTACATGCAATTTTTTCTGCTTCAGCAATATTTCCCGCAAGGTATTCTTTAAACATTGGTTCTTTTACTTTTCTGGCTGTGAAGATAGAAGAACAGGATGAGAATAATAAAGTACAATAGATGGCAAAGATTATTTTTATAGAAGATGAGGAATTAAATGAAATTATTTTTCCCATACAAAGGAAGAAATTTTTAGTTCTTTCGGTTTATCATTATTTATTCTATTAACAGAGATTGCTTTTTCTTTTCCCTTAAGTTTCTAAAAAATCTCTTCATTATTTTTTCACTCTCATTAGAAAGAATTCCTCCCGTAACCTCGAATTTATGAAGAAATCCTGGCATGTCTGATAAATTTAAAACAGAACCGGTACAACCGTATTTGGGGTCAGGCATGGCAAAAACTAAACGCGAAATTCGCGAGTTTACCATGGCTCCTGCACACATTGCACATGGTTCTTTTGTTACGTATAATGTTACTCCATCCAAACGCCAATCGCCAACGGCAATTTCAGCTTGAGTGATCGCAAGAATCTCTGCATGTGCTGTTGCGTCCTTTAATTTCTCCGTTTGATTCCATGCTTTGGCAATAATTTTTCCTTCTTTCACAGCTACAGCGCCTACGGGAACTTCAC
>CAZSTE010000208.1:0-1718 GCA_964609735.1 uncultured bacterium | reverse complement strand
TTTCTGATAAAATGGATTATTGTCATATCATCAATAATGGCTGGTTGCCATATCTTGGGAAAATCGGTTCGGCAATTGGCATCTGTTACCATTATCAGGATATATTCCACACGTATCCAGGAAAAAACAATCGCCGGCGATATTTAGACTCTCCAAATCATAAAATTATTGAGGATGAAATAAACAAATTTGCCGAAATGGGAATATCCGTTTTCTATGATTGTTCTTTACCATTTTGGGGTTTCTGGCCGGATGAGGCATGTTATTCATATCTTGGCTCACTACTCTGGGAAAATTCTCAAAATGCCGATAAAACGGTTGCGGAATATTACAGGGCAATTGGAGGAGAAAGAGCAGAGGTTTTGATGAATATTTTAAAAAATATTAAAACAAAGGCAGAAATTACCCCTTCTGTTTTTGAAACCGCAAAATCAATCTTCAGAAATCTTTCAGCTTCACATTCATGCAGATATCTTTTGTGGCTTGATTATATTCAATTGGTTCGTCAGTCCCAAAGGGCGTTGCAAAACCACGATACTGAAACTATGGTTGAAAAAGAAAAACAAATTATCGTTTTTTTTGAAAAAAACAGGGATATCCTTGAAGAATATATTGATATTGATTATATGATAAGCTATTCAAAGGCATTGATTGATTTTTATAGCAAACAGGAGGAAAACAAATGAAAAAATTGTTTGCGATTATTTGTATATTTTTCGCCATTACAAAGGGGTATTCTCAAAATGAATCTGTGTTTGTAAGATTTAAATTAATAGAGCCCGCAGATGCAAGATATTATGTAAAAATTGGCGGTTATATCCATATACCACCATGGTATATTCCTCAGGCATATATTCCGGAAAATGCAGAAAAGCAAGATTCTTTATGGATACAATCCGGTCAATTTACACCATGGTTTAATCTTACAAAGCATGCTGGCAGTTTACTTCATCCGCGACTCAACCGCGCCGGTGGAATAGCAGAATTTCCAAATGTTACAGCGGATTTTATAACAGATAGCAAAAAGGATTACAGAAAAATTATCATTGAGCTTGCAACAGAGCCGGATGAAAAATCAATAGTAAAAACATTTGAAGAATCTTATACAGGAAGTTTAACAAGTTTTCTTGTTTCTCCTGAACTTTCAAAGGATGCCGGTTATCTTGAAACAGCAAGTCAGATGACTCAAAGACGGCTTTCCTGGGCTTATAAAACAACATCTGGAAAAAGATATTCACCGGAAAAGTTTATCATTCAGACAAGTTTCTGGGAGCCGCAAAGGGAAGAACTAAATGTTAAAGAAGCCGAGGTGTTATGGTTGCTTGGATTTAATACTGTTGGGAATCAATGGAAAGAGGTTAAGGAAAAATACCATTTTAAGACCCCTGGACACTGCTGGGCAAATTTTGAACCTGATGTTTCCCAAAAGGATGCTGAAACACAAATAAAACAGATAAGCGATTATTACAAAAGCAGTAGTATTATCATTGAAAATGGAAGTGTTTTTAATTTTTCAGATGAGGTTACCTGTCCTTTTATAAGTAACAATAAAACTGCGTTGGCGAATTTTCACAATTATTTAAAACGGAAAAAAATATCGCCAAATCAACTGGGGACTAAGAAAATAGAAGAAGTTCTTCCCATAGAAACGCCGGATCAGCTGAGAAAGGCACAGGAAAAAAACCAAAAAGCAGCAAACAGGATTTTTTACTACACAT
>CAZSTE010000207.1:0-1747 GCA_964609735.1 uncultured bacterium | reverse complement strand
TCCAACAGAAAAAGTAAATAATGCCGTTTTAATTGTTGATGGGCCTATACAAGACATACCGGGCGTGGATATTTCAAAGACACAGAAGAAACTTGTGAAATATTTTTCTGAAAATCTTAAAAAACAGATCCATATCAAACCACATATTCATAGCAATATAACCTCATTTTTAGGAACATCTCTTGAAAATAAAGTCAAAACGTTGCCAAGACATATTCCGGCAGAGCTGATTATTCTAAAATATGATGAAATCTATTTTTTTGCGTCCGCAGCGTGCTATGGACAAAATAACAAAAAGCTGTATTCCCTTTCGAAAATGCTAATATTCGAGTCAGCTGAGGCCGAGCTTAATTACTGGAAACTTTTCAATGACTACTATCAATCTGAATCCGTGGTCTTGTTATAAAATTAATAGAAATTAAATTTTTAGTTTACGTATGAAATGAGCAATGTATAGATTTATGCAAAAAATCAAGATTTCATTATTGGCTCCCACCAGAAACAGAATATTAAAGCTGCAGAAATTTTTGGACAGTATTCAATTTACATGTAACGATTTAAACAATATTGAAGTCATAATAAGAGTAGATAATGACGATAAAACTTCAATTTCTTTCCTAGAAGAATATAAAATGAAAGTCAACTACGATTTATATATGATTCTAGGCGAAAGAGGTGGGGGTTACATTGATGGACCTAAATGGTTGGAGTCATTTTTAGAGAAAGCAAAAGGGCAGCTAATATTTTATCTAGCCGATGATGCTCAATTCCTCACAAAGGATTGGGATACAATTCTCATAGATTCGTATGATAAATGTAAACATGGCGATAAAATTGTAATGTTCCGAACTAAACACAACCAAGAGGAAAACCCAGCTTTTCCATTGTTCCCGGTTCTTACGATGGAATGGATTAAAGTGACTGGACACTTTTGTCAGTGTTATCAGGTGGACACAGAACTTCATTTTCTGTCAAAATTAATAAATCGGAATATTCTTTTGGAATCAATAACTGTGTTCCATGATCGTCCGGATCATGAAACAGGCATATCACATGGAGAAGTGGACAAGACATTTGTAGAGGGAAGGTGGCTTGAATCTAAAAAAGCGACAAAAAAGGGGATCCAAGTTTTATCCTGGAAAGGAAAAAAAATGATAATAGATGATGCAATAAAGTTATATTTGCATATCCATCCTCAAGCTTTCCTGAGTTCCAAGATTGGGAGAGTATTTCTCAAGTTTCTTTTTTTTATCAAATGGCGTTATATAGCCTGTGGTATAAAGTTTTTTATTCCAGGGGCTCAAAAAGTCCATAGGTATATAAGTAAATATAAGTCACTTAACAAAAAACAGGGGAGAGCATAAGATGACTGAAGAAAAAAAGAAGACATTCTTGGTGACAACAACTATAAATGTTCCAGAATTCCTAAAAGGGATACTGGAAAATGTCAGTAAACATCAAAGAAAACTTAGCATAATTGTAGTGGCCGACAAAAAAACGCCAGCAGAAGCAAGGGATTTTTGCACAAATCTTGTAAAACACTACCCCAATTGCGACATTCATTTCATGGATATTCCTGAGCAATTGTCATTTTTTAAAAGACATCAGGATTTTTTGAACATATTCCCTTATAATGATGCATCAAGAAAAATGATTGGAACAATTGTAGCCTACCTGAAAGGCGCGGAAACCGTAATAATGATGGACGATGACAACTATGTGAATAATCATTCTGTTGATTTCTTGG
>CAZSTE010000206.1:0-1749 GCA_964609735.1 uncultured bacterium | reverse complement strand
GATAAAAATATTTCAGCAAAGGTTGTTGGAACCCTTCCCGAATATAAGGATGTGATGAATCTATCCATAAAAACCGGACGCTATTTTGATGATGTTGAATTACAAAAAAGCGAGCCGGTTGCCATAATAGGTTCTACCGTAAGAACATCCCTTTTTCCTGTTGAAGACCCTATTGGCAAAACAATCAAGATAAAAAGCAGTTATTTCAGGATTATCGGAATTGCGGGCGAAAAGATTTTTGCGGGCGCTTCTGAAAGCTTTATGGCGGAAGATACCAATATCGCGGTATATATTCCATTGACAACAACAAAACTATTTTTTGGAGAATATGAGGTGAAAAAGACAACCGGCGGCGCTGGCTCTTGGGAAAGGAATTGGGTTCAGTATCATCGGTTTATCTTGCAGATTTCAGGCACAGACAAGATTTTGGTTTCTGCATCGCTGGTAAACGATATACTAAACCAAACCCATAAAAAACAGGATTACCAAATTATTGTGCCATTGGAGTTATTACGACAGGCAGAAAGGACAAAACGTATATTCAATATTGTTCTTGGTTCAATCGCCGCTATTAGTTTGATTGTTGGAGGTATTGGAATAATGAATATTATGCTTGCGGTGGTTACAGAAAGAACAAGAGAAATAGGTATAAGGCGCGCGGTAGGCGCAAAGAAAAGGGATATCATAAATCAATTTTTGACAGAAACCGTTATACTTTCAGGTTCAGGCGGAATTATCGGAATTGTTCTCGGGATTTTGATTCCAAGAATAGTGACAAAATTCGCCGGTATGACAACCCTCATAACGCCCTGGTCAATACTTCTTTCCTTTACCATCTCTGTGGCGATTGGCATTACATTCGGACTTTATCCTGCGAGAAAAGCCGCAAATCTCGATCCAATACAGGCATTAAGATACGAGTAAAACACAAATTTATTACATCTCATGCGCAGAGGTAAAAGCAATGGTGCAATGTTCCACGCCTTTAATGGAACGGATATGGTCGGCAAGGGATTTAATCTGGCTTGATTTTCCTTTTACAACAACAATTTCAAGACATTCATCGTGAGAAAGATGAACATGCTGAGTGGAGATGACAAATCTGCCGAAATTATGCTGGATGTCAATAACCTTTTCCACAACATTTCTTTTATGGTGATTGTAAATAAAAACAATCGCTCCAGCAACCTGATTTCCTTTTTTCCATTGATATTCAACAAATTCTTTTTTTATAAGGTCTGCAATTGCTTTTGAACGGGTGGAGTATTTCTTTCCTTTAATATACCTATCAAATTTTTCCAGAAGTTCCTTTTCCAGGGATACGCCAAAACGAACTATGTTATGCATAAATATATTATAACATTTATAATTTTTTCGCTCTTATTTCAAGTATGCGAGAACCATTTTTTATTGCGTATTCATTTGATATATGTCCGCCGACGACCCAGACAATTTTCCCGCTGTCTTGAACAACAACAGGCATCTCAATAAAGCCGGTTATGTGTTTTTTATGCGTCTTCCAGTATTTTCTGAAACGGACAGATGTGTCCATTCCAAGCGGCACAAAATACGAATTCATCTCAGGCGTGCGAATAATTAAATTATTTTTGATGTTATGTGCGTTTATATAAGCAACAAGCCTGTCAGGGTTTTTGAGGAAACGTTTTTCAAATTTCCGGTATTTGGCTGTAATTAACCAATTAAGAACTGGTAGTTTGGTTTGGCCCGGGATATTCAAAACAGTGCGAA
>CAZSTE010000205.1:0-1768 GCA_964609735.1 uncultured bacterium | reverse complement strand
AGAAATATTCAGAACAATATGAAAATGTGGAAATAAAGAGATATTACGGTGCTGAGTTAAATCCGGAAATCTTTGTGAATGAACTGGTTGCAAATTCTCTTTTTAATGAACACAAAATTATCATTATTCACCAGATGGAACAGATTGAAAAAAAGGTATGGACAGAATATATTTTTCCGCATCTTGAAAAAATCTCTGATGATATGCTGGTGATTTTTGAAGGGCTCAGTATCAAGACAAAACCTGTTGGTTATGAAGTGGAAACTGTGCAGGATGCTGAAAACCTTTTCAGAAAGATTTATCAAAAATCCTGGAAAAAAAATTTAACTGCCAGGGACATTTATGAAATTTCAAAATTTTTGAAAACAAATCCTTATGAATTTTCTGTCGTGATTGGAGTTATAGAGAGACATCTCGAAAATCTCGTTATGCAAAAAGCAATCAGCCAGCAGACATTTCTCAATAAACTGCAGAATCTCCTGGAAATTGACTTCAAATTGAAGTCAGGAAGAATTTCAAATGAACCTGGCTGGGAATTGTTACTGTTACGACTGCTTGATGTCAGCAGTTAGTTTGAGCACAGTCTTCATCAACCTGTTTTTTTTCCTGGCAGCGTTATTCTTATGTATCACACCTTTTGAAACAGCCCTGTCTATTTCCTTTATCGCCGTTTTCAGTGTCGGTTCGTATTCCTTACCATCAAGAATGAGTTTTTTAACTTTTTTGATTGACGTTTTTATTTTTGTCAGTATCGCCTTGTTTCTCATTCTTCTTTTCTGTTCCTGTCTCTGTCTTTTAAGTACAGAAGGTTTCTTTTTCTTTACGGGCATGACATTTCCTCCTTTTCATTGTAGTATATCATAATATGGAAAATTGGTAAAGAGTAACCAGGACTAAAACAAAAACGATACTTTTCGTCTAAAATATGGATAAAAAAGAATTTGAAGAACTTTACAAAAGGTATGCGCCGGTGTTATACAGGACAGCATATAGAATGGTAAAAAATGATGCGGATGCTCTGGATGTTGTTCAGGAAGCATTCATAAGGATTTATAACGGACTTTCAAAATTCAGAAATGAGTCGCACATTCAAACATGGATGTACAGGATTGTGATGAATTTATGCTATGATTATTTCAGGAAGAGAAAAAAAATAACATTTGTTTCAGAGCAGGAACTTTTTGACCCTGAGGCAGGTCAGGAAAGTTTGCAAAATATCAGTAACAGGGATGCTGATGAAATAAGCCAGATGAGAAGGCAAACTCTTCAACGGGCGCTTGAGCATCTCACTGTGAGACAGCGTACAGTGTTTAATTTGAGGATATATGAAGAACTTTCCTATGAGGAAATTGCGAAAATTATGAAAATAAAGGTGGGAACAGCCAAAGCGACCTTCTTTCAATCAGTTGAAAAAATAAAGACAATTATGAAGGAGATGGAGAAAAAATGAATTGTGAACAAATAAAAAAGAAACTTGTTGATTATGCTGATGGCAGTGTCAGTAAGCCAGAACAGAATCAGATTCAGTCCCATCTTGCAGAATGTCCGGCGTGCAGGAAAGAATTTGAAACTTTGACAGAGATTGTGGTTACTGCCAGAAGTATAAAAGTTCCTGAGCACGATGAAAATTTCTGGAATGTGAAGTATCAACAGGTTATTGATAGGGCAGAACATCGACAACACAGGACTGTTTTCATCAAAAAGCTCAGGTTGGGTTTTGGGGTGGTAGGGATACTGCTGGTATTGTTCGGATCAAGGGTTTTCATTG
>CAZSTE010000204.1:0-1771 GCA_964609735.1 uncultured bacterium | reverse complement strand
CTGCGGCCTCCTCCGTGTGAGGGAGGCGCTCTTGCCCCTGAGCCAACCGCCCATGTTATTCTATCATAAATTTAAATTGAGATTGATATATTATCTTTTCCTGTGAGTTTATATATAGCCACAAGAGCAATAAAACTGACAAACATTCCCAATGTGCCAAGGGCAGACGCAATATATGGACCGTCTGTAACCCTGCCTGAAAGTTGATATATAGCTTTTGCAATAGGATAATACTGTTGTTTGCTTACCAGTATCAAACTGCTGGAAACCTCCATCATTGAAAATGCAAAAGCAAAAATAAAGCCGGCAACAATTCCATTTTTCAACATCGGCATCGTTATTTTTATAAATGTTTTCCATTTTGATGCCCCAAGATTAAGTCCTGCTTCTTCTGCCGAAATATCAATCTGCTGAAAATTCGCCATAATTGCCCGGGCGGAAAATGGCATTCTTCTTAATACATAGGCAATAATCAATAGAAAAACAGGAAAATTCCTCGGGTCAAGAACTGTTTCAGAAAATGCTAGCACAAAAGCAAAAGCAAAAACAATGCCAGGTACCACCATTGGGAAAATAATAAAACCTTCAAGCAATTGCCTGCTTTTTATATGGGATCTATATATAATAAGTCCTATGATCAAACTTATTATTGTTGTAACAATGCCGGCAATTCCACTATAAATAACGCTGTTTATTAAACTGGTTTTTGCTATGGGATGGTGAAAAACCTCTTTATAATAATGAAATGTCCATCGTTCAGGAACGATTGTAAAAAACCATTTTTCTGAAAAAGAATTAAGAATAACCGCAATGTGGGGTAAAAGAGAAATAAAAAGTAGAAGGGTTGTATAAACCAGGATAATAATTGAAATAGGTTTTGTGATGGATATGGGTTCTCTGATTGTTTTATATCTTACAATTCCAACATAGGAAATTTTTTCAATAAAATATCGCGTTGCAAAAAATAGTAAAATAGCAATAACACAAACAAATATTACCAGCACATAGCCCGCTGGATTTGAATATATATCGGTAAGAGATTGGAATATGGATACAGAAATTAAATCTGGATAATCAAAAACAAGAGGGCTTCCCAGGTCTGTAAGAGACCATATAAATACAAGAAATGCGCCCGCAAAATATCCAGGTAAAGCCATTGGGAAAATAACCTTTCTCAATATCTGATAGGGCGAGGCGCCCATATTTTCGGCTGATTCAATGCAGGATGTTTCTATGTTTTCCAGCGATGAAACCATATTAAGATAGATAATAGGATAAAGATGAAGAACCTGTAAAATGAAAATTCCAGTAAGTCCGGATCCAAGAAAATTAATGGGTTGGTTAATTAAACCTGATTTTAACAATATTAAGTTTATAGGTCCAAACCGCGATAATATCTGTCTCATGCCGATGGCAGAAACAAAAGGAGGCGCAACAAGCGGCAAAAGAAACGCCCTTTTCCAAAATTTTTTCCCGGGTATTTTTATAAAAGATATCGTAAGAGAAAGCGGAATCGCAAGAATGCTTGTTGTTATCATAACAATTATTGCAAGAAGTATACTATTGGTAAAACTATGTCTTACAGCAATGTTTGAACATATAACAGGGAAAAGATGGATTGAAATATTTGTTGATTGCCAGAACAAAAATGCAATGGGATATCCTGCGAAGGCGAGAAAGAATAACAGAATAAATAAAAATAAACCTTTCATTTGTTTTTTCCAAATACAAGAATATGATCGGGATTTATACTTACAATAAATTTTTCTGA
>CAZSTE010000203.1:0-1819 GCA_964609735.1 uncultured bacterium | reverse complement strand
CAGGGGTTAATGCCGCTCCAAGACCAATCGCAAAACAGGCAAGAATTACCATTTTAATCTCGCAATTTCTATCAAGGGATAATGCGTTTATTATTTCAACCAAGATAAGTGCGGCAATAATGGCTGTAATGATGCTTGAAACAAGTCCCAGAATAACAATAAACAAAAAAGTGAATATGTGCGGACCAAGAACTTTTTCAGTTTTTGTTATTCCTGTGGTTATCTGCTGTTTGTATTGTTTAAAAATAAAACCCGCAATAAGAACTGCAAGTGTAATTTTAATTGGTTCAATCAAACCTTCTTTGATAAGATGCAGGGACCAGACCTTTTCAGGCCCAAAAAAATGTGAAATTGAGGCGCAAATAATTCCCATAATAAACAAAAATAATTCAAGGTTTTTTTCAATCTTGTGCGCCGTTAACGGTAAAAAAAGAACTGCTAAAATAATTGCAATCTGGCCTGCGATAAACATTATTTCTCCCTGTTAATATTATTATTCTTTTGCAGTAGGGGCTTTACCGTGGACCACAGGTATTTTTTTATTGCACAGCTGTAATTTTGTCCAAGATTATACCAGGATTTTTTGTTTTTTCAATAGATAAGCGCGAAAGAATTTCCACATTCAGGGATTCATAAGCAACAATCTGCATAATACCGCTTGGTGGCAGGATCCTTATGGGTAAACCCTCAACATATACACAGGCGTCTCCAAAGCTATAGCCCATATCTATATAAACAAGAACATCATTTGGTATTTGCCAGTCCGGCCGTTCAATTTCATCATTTTCAGCGCTTATCAGAACAACCTTTTGTTTTTTCTTATTAAAAATCGCTTTGGAATCAGGGTCCATGCCTGTGTATCCAAGAAAAACCACAAGTTTTTTATCAGGCGTGTCTTTTAGATAATTTATAACCTGGTTTTTAAGATTGCTGTGCAGATTATTATTAACTGCCCATTGCGCGTCTTCATATTTGCCGACATACGTCCATGGCATATGCCCCATAGAAGCAATGTGAATTTTTTCTTCATGCAATAATTCCTTTGTAATTAAATCAAGCGCCTTTTCAATATTTGGCATTTGGGTATTTTCAAATTTCCGCACATGATATCTTATGCCATCAAGAAAGGCTTTTGCGAGTTGTCCCTGGTCAATGGACGCCACAGGATATTCATCCATAAACTGTTTTTTGTAAAGATATTTGTTTCCCCATTGGCCGCCATCGGCATAAACGAAGGATTTCCACATTGCGGGCGTATGAGATTGCCGCGTGATTGCGGAAAAAATTTCTGCTGTTAATGCCCATCCGTTCAGGGCATTGATAAGATGATTGGTTCTGCCTGCTTTTGAGCCATCTGCAAGACAAACGCATCTATCGTCTGCGCCTGTGCCTGTGTCAAACCACACATCAGCTATCTGTGTTTGTTCAGCGAGTTCAGGAAGTTGTTTTGGTCCAAATCCAACAATATAACCACCGTTGTCTTTAAAGGATTTCATCATTAATGCTTCGTTTTTGATAATGGGTTTTCGTTGCCATCCAATAAGCGAAACATCCAATTTTTTTTCTTCAGGGGTTCTGTTTTGTTTAAATGGCCTATCAAATCCCATATTGACCATTCCACCACTTCGACCCCAAAATTCATCCTCAAATCCTTGATAATTGCTTGGATAAAAACCAATCAACCCTCCATTTATATGTCTGTCCGCAATAATTTCTGCGGTTTGTGTAATTTCTAAGAGGTGTGATTCAACCCTGTCGCAGGCATCCAGAACTGCCTTGAAATATTGTTTTGCAGCAAATCCAAAATCACCAGGGGCAA
>CAZSTE010000202.1:0-1842 GCA_964609735.1 uncultured bacterium | reverse complement strand
ATGCGGTGTTGAGGTAACAAGTTCAGATGTGCGAAGGGAACGTATGGGACATATAGAACTTGCCACGCCAGTTTCCTATGTTTGGCTTTTTAGAAGTTCGGCTAACTGGCTTGGGGTTTTGTTGGATCTTTCCCAGCTTGCCCTGGAAAAGGTTCTTTATTATAACCGCTATATAGTGGTTAATTCAGGAATCACCTCGCTGAAAGAAAAGGATCTTTTAACAGAGGAGGAATACAGAGAAAATCTCGCGAAATATGGAAATAGATTTCAAGCAGAAATTGGTGCAGAAGCCATATACCAGTTATTGAAAAAAATGGACCTTGAAAAAGAAATGGCAAAGGTCAAGGATGAAATAAAAGGCAAAGGGAAAAAGGATACTACCAAACGGCGCAATCTGATAAAAAAGCTACGGATGATTGAAGGGCTTCTGAAAACAGATGTAAAGCCGGAATATCTTGTGACCTCAATAATTCCTGTTATCCCTCCTGATTTAAGGCCTTTGCTACCTCTTGATGGGGGCAGGTTTGTTGCCTCGGACCTTAATGATTTATACCAGAGGGTTATTAATAGGAATAACAGATTAAAAAAACTTATAAAACTGCAGGCCCCGGATATTATCATAAGAAATGAAAAACGTATGCTTCAGGAAGCTGTAGACGCATTGTTGGATAATGGTCGTTTCGGCACTGCGGTTTTGGGAAAGGGCAAAAGGCCCTTAAAATCGCTTAGCGAATCATTAAGAGGCAAACAGGGAAGGTTCAGACAGAATCTTCTTGGTAAACGGGTTGATTATTCAGGAAGAGCGGTAATTGTGGTAGAACCAAAGTTGAAACTCCATGAGTGCGGAATTCCAAAACTGATGGCGCTTGAATTATTCAGTCCGTTTGTTTTGCGAGAATTGCGGAAAAAGGAATATTTCCATACCCTTGGTAGTGCCAAAAGAGCCCTTGAAGAAAATCGTCCAGAGGTTTGGGAGATACTTGGGAGGGTTACATATAATCATCCTGTGTTTTTGAATCGCCAACCCACGCTTCATCGTTTAAGTATTCAGGCTTTTGAACCACGGCTTATGGAAGGAAATGTTATCAGGATTCATCCTCTTGTTTGCGCAGCTTTTAATGCTGATTTTGATGGAGATACAATGAGTGTTCATGTGCCTATTACTGTTGAGGCGCAGCTTGAAGCAGAGCTTTTGATGAAAGCCAATCTTCATATTCTTGCCCCCGCGAATGGAAGGCCTATTGTTACGCCCACAAGGGATATTGTTCTTGGCTGTTATTATCTGACTTTTCAAAGTGATGAGGATGTTGATATAAAATCCAATGATTTTCATGCGGAAAAAAAGAAAATAATTTATAATCCTGAAGAAGCAAAAATTCTTTATTGGTCTGGATTACTTGAACTTCACAAACCCATAAGGGTTACAATTAATAATCAGGAGATAATAACAACCGTTGGAAGACTTTTCTTTAATGAAATTCTTCCCGATGGAATTCCATATCAGAATAATTTAATTAATATTGAAGCCCTTGAAACCCTTATTAAGAAAATGTTTACAATATGTGGTTATGCGAAAACTGTTCAATTTCTTGACGACGTTAAAGAACTTGGATTTACCTATGCGACCATGGGCGGATTAAGTATTGGCATTGATGACCTAAAGGTCCCAGAATCAAAGCAAAGAATGATAAAGGAAACAAAAAAAGAGGTTGTAAGGATTGAGAAGGAATATAGAAATGGACTTATCTCAGAAGGTGAAAGATACAATAGGATTATCGATCTGTGGACATCACTCACTAATGAGATTTCAAACGAGGTTTTTGCTACGCTTAGAAAAGATAT
>CAZSTE010000201.1:0-1858 GCA_964609735.1 uncultured bacterium | reverse complement strand
CACCAGAAAGAAACATTCCGCCAAAAATCGCTCCCATCCTCGGAGAACCAAAAACAGCATTTGCAGCCATGCCGCAAACAAACAGCCCGGGATATACCTGCGTTGTATTATTCAATATCTGTTTTTCTCCCTGCTCTGCCCACATTGATTTTTCGCCCATCACAGCACCGGTTGGGGTATTCAATTTCTGGCCTATTTTTTTTTCAACGATTTTACAGATTTCAGCATCATGTCCTGTGGCATCAACAACAGCCCTGGCTTTTATCACAAGAGGATCCACATGAAGTTTTGACCAACCCACCGAACTCCAGTTAATCACAACCCCGCAAATCCTATCTTTTCTTATTACAATATCCTCCACACTCATTAAATTAAATATCCTCGCCCCACGTTTGATTGCACGATAGCACAACGCTGAAATTGTTTCAATGGCATTTGCAACATAAAGGTCTTTGTTGTATTTTCTAACAGAAATATCAAGCTCCTTAAATATACTAAGGAGCTCCTTTTGAATAACAATGCTGTTAAACATCATTCCGCCTCCCGGCATACCCCCGCCTGCGCGAAGCTGTCTTTCAAAAACAGCGACATTAAAGCCGGATTGCGCAAGTCGGTAGGCACACATCATTCCAGAAGGACCCGCTCCAATTATTGCAACATCCACATTCAGACTATCAAGAAAATGTTTTGTGAAATCTTCTATAATAGCCCTTGAAATATCAATTTCTTCCATGAAATCTCCTTTGTATAATAAAGATACTGATAATATTGAATATTTAAAGGTAAGTCTATTTCAACTTTTTTTGTTTTATAATACCCTGCTTTTAATTTTTACACAAGATATTCGTGCCAGAACCATAAAATTTATATATTTTCTAAAATGGTTGTGGCAAGAAAAATATGCAATCTGTATAAAAATTTGACAAAAATTTTAAAATATGTTAAACATATTTACAGTAAAAATGTTCAGAAAAATGTAAAAGGAGTTATATGAAAGAAAATTTTATCCTTTCATCTTTTGAATATAAAAGAAATATAAATAAGGAAGAAAAATTAGCCCTTGCCACTTACGCATCAAAACATGTTGTCAATCCAGGCGAAACAATTTTCCTTGGTGCGGGAACAACCATTTCATATCTTGGCGAAGAAATTGCCCGCATATGCAAATCTTATTCGCTAAAAATATGGACAAATAATATTGGCCTTGTAAATCTCTGGCTTACAAAAAATGAAAAGTTTTTCACCTTTAATTTTGTGGGGCTTGTTGCCGGAGAGTTTTCCAGCAAAAACATGTCTATTATCAATCTTACCCTACCGATGACAGAAATACCCAAAATAATCATAGGATCTCCCGCGATAAGCAATAAAGGATTAAGCGCTGATGACATAGCAACCCAGCATCAGATTGATAGCCTGATAAAACGGACAAAAGAAATAATCATTATTGCTGACGGGACAAAGATTGGCAATACAGAAACATATATTACACGTTCAGCGCGGATGATTCGGCTGGATATAAAAAAACACAAAAGATATTTGATGTTAACAACAGAACCTGAAAAAAACAAGAATTTATTTGAAAAAGAAATACAACGATTACAACAGATGGGGGTTGAAACAAAAATTGTTTAATGAACCCAATGTCTAACATAACCAATTACTACTAAAATGTGCGGAATTGCTGGATATTCAGGAAACAAATCTGCGGAATTACAGATTATACAAACGCTGAAAAAACTTGAACACAGAGGTTATGACTCTGCGGGAATCGCTCTTTTAAATAAAAATTCCATATATATTGTCAAGGCGGTTGGAAAAATAAACGCTCTTGAGGAAAAATTACATTCGCATCAGATTG
>CAZSTE010000200.1:0-1912 GCA_964609735.1 uncultured bacterium | reverse complement strand
GATGTTATCGACATACCTGATTCAATTGAAAAACCCTTATGCGATCTTGAACCGGAAAAATCAAATTTTGAAATCATTTATGAAGATAATCATATTATTGTAATTAACAAATCCGCCGGCATCCTTACACATCCTACACAGAACCAAAAAAAACACACCCTTGTTAATTTTTTGCTCGATCATACCACTCTTTCTTCAATAGGTCTGCCATTAAGACCGGGTATTGTCCACAGGCTTGATAAAAACACCTCTGGTTGTCTGGTTGTGGCAAAAACAGATATTGCGTATTTTAATCTTGTTACTCAATTCAGGGAAAGAACGATTAAAAAAAAATACAGGGCCGTGGTTTCAGGATATTTCCCCTCAGAGATTGATGAAATTTCAGTGCCCCTTGCCATATCTAATTTCTCAAAAACCTCTGTAAATTTTGCCAGAGGAAAAGAAGCAAAAACAAAAATTCAGATAATTCAAAAAACAAAAAATGTCACATATCTTGAAGCCATGCCCATAACCGGCCGAACACATCAAATACGTGTTTCTCTGGCATTTCTTGGTTATCCAGTACTTGGTGACACGCAATATGGCAGAAAAAGTATTTTAATTAATAGACAGGCCTTGCATGCTCATTCTATTTCATTTAACCATCCATACACAAAACAAAATTTAAGTTTTACAGCCAAACCTCCCGAGGATTTTCTGACGCTTCTTAAAGAACTTGGTATTCATTATTAAATAGCGGGCTTTTCTGTTTTTGTATATGCGATTAAAATTTGAATATTTTAAATAGTATGTTAAAATTTTAAGAAATGGAACGTTTTGATCCAAGAAGGTTTATATTAAAAAAATCGCAGGCACTTGCTTCGTTCGCCAAAGGACAAAGAATTATCGTAGCCATTTCAGGCGGGATAGATAGTATTGTGTGTTTTGAGATTGCTCTAAAAGCCAGCTTGCAAACAAAAGAAAAACCTATTCCACTTATTCTTGATACCGGATTATTAAGATTAAATGATATTAAAGAAACAGAAAAATATTTTAAAAAACAATATAACATTGAACTTCAAAAATGGGAAGTCCAGGAAAAATTTCTTTCATCCTTACAAGGAATAAGAAACCCGCAGGAAAAAAGAATAGTATTTAGAGAGGTGTTTTATCGAACACTGGGACAGGCATTGCGAAGTTATTCTGCAGAAATTCTTGTGCAGGGAACAATCCTTCCGGATGTGATTGAAACTCAAAAAGAAATTAAAATGCACTTCAATGTCTTACAAGAAGCCGGTATAGATGCCCAGAATTATGGTATTATTCTTTTTGAACCATTAAAAGAACTTACAAAAAATCGTGTAAAAATGCTTGCAAGGTATCTATCCATGCCATCAAAGATTATTACACTTCAACCATTTCCCGGTATGGGCTTTGCTGCTCGAATTACCGGCGAAATTACCACCGAGCGCATAGAAAAAATAAGGATTGCAACATCTATTGTGGAATCGGAAATAACAGGCACAAAAATTTTTCAGTGTTTTCCGGCACTCCTGGCGGATAAGATTCCTGGAATTAAAAATGATACAGGCAGTCTGGGAGATATTATTGCCATAAGGATTGTGGAAACAAAAGATCCTCTCACAGCAAAAATTTATAGAATACCATGGCCAAAGCTTGAAAAAATCACAACAAGAATATTAAAAGAGGTTCCCGGCATTACAAGGGTGGTTTACGATGTTACACCAAAACCTCCGGGAACCATAGAATTTGTATAAAACATATTGTTCAATAGATCTATAATTCTGAAAAAATATAAATCCATTTTATTTTTTGATTCTTTAAATATCATTGTTAGCATTATGATATAAAAGAATACAATTAATTAACAACACAGATACTTTTCTTTTCCGAAATAACAGGCATAAAAATG
>CAZSTE010000199.1:0-1928 GCA_964609735.1 uncultured bacterium | reverse complement strand
ATAACCGGCAGTCTTGAATCAAATATCGCATCAGCGATACCTTCTGAATTAAATGCCTTCAAACTTTCAAGAGAACCGCCGCCCCTTATTAAAACAATCACATCAATGCCGGGCATTTTTCTATTAAACCATTTTATGGCTGAAATAATCGTATCTTCTGCGTAATCGCCCTCAACAAAAACATCAAGGTGGTATATTTCAAACCCATAATGGCCAAGGTTTTTTAAAAAATCTTTTATCGCAGCACCTGAAAAAGATGTTATCAATCCTATTTTTTGAATTATATCAGGCACAGGCTTTTTATGTTCTGGCGCAAAATACCCCTTTTCTTCAAGCTTTTTCTTCAATGCCTCAAATGCCTGTTTTAGAGCGCCTTCGCCAAAAGGCTCAATCTTAAAAACCTCAATTCTAAATCTGCCTGATTTTTTATATATCCCGGGAAATCCGCTAATAATCACCTGCATGCCATCCTGAAGCAGATGTTTATATGTTTCAAAACTTTTCCAGCCAATAAAGCATTCAACAACTGCTGTTTCACTAATAGGATCTGATTCTTTCAAGGTAAAAAAACCATATCTGTCTCTTGCATTTATATCGCTAATTTCGCCAAGAACCCTGCATTGAATTTTTGATAGATTAAGGTTTACGGTATCAAGAAATTCAGTAACAGAAAGATATTGTTTTTCTGGTTGTTCAAAAATCTGTGGAAGATCTGTTTCTTCTTCTGGTTGATTAAATAGGTCCCAACCATCAAGGGGATTTTTTTCTTTTTCCATTTTCCCTCAAATATAATTGTTGATATCACAATTATTAAACAGTAAAATCCCAAACATTGCAAACATTGTGTGGCAAAATGTTCAGAGAATACACATTCACAATAACAATCTGGTATATGTGGATATTTTCTGTCTATTTTTTAATTGATGCTTATTAGATGTAGTTATAGATTATATCTATCATCTATTGACAAGGTAAATATGTTTCGGTAATATGAATAATGAAGATAATAAAAACGCAAATAAAAAAACAAAAAGGAGGTGAGATACAATGAAGAAAAAAGGATTTACACTCATAGAACTACTGGTGGTGATCGCTATTATAGCGATACTTGCATCAATGCTTCTTCCAGCATTATCAAGGGCAAGGGAAAGAGCAAGAAGAATAACATGTATGGGGAATCTCAAACAAATAGGGCTTGCATGTCATATGTATGCCCAGGATTTTAATGAAAGATTTCCTTGCTGGTGGAATAATCGCACATTACCAGAAGCCATGTGTCTTCTTTTTGGAAGGGCATATGATCCTGCTGGCACTAATCCTAACTGTTATAAAAAGGTTTGTCCAAACTATTTACATGATACAGGGATTCTTATATGTCCAAGTACAAAACGATTTGTCAAATATCCTGTTAATCCTGAGGATTTAACCCAGAAATTTGCTCCTAATTTTGGCCATGGTATGGGTGTAGGAAACTGTGCTTATGCTTATGGAGGCGCTGGTGGCAATTCTGGTACGCCACTTACAGAAAAAGTAAGTTCTGAGTCGGTTCTTGCTGCTGATTTTGCCAATGGTGAGGTTAGCTGGCCAAGTGGTGGCGGTGCATGGGATAAATTATACAACATTTATGGCTATTTCCCATTAGGTCGAGGTGTAGGTAATGAAGGAAATCATAAATTAGACGGCATTAATGTTCTTTATTTTGATGGCCGTGTTTCCTGGGTTGCAGCAGATAAAAATGGAAGGATCGACCCACAATATCTTGGCGGGGTTGGAGGTCTTGTTATCATTGTCAATCCATAAAAAAGCATTGGAAATTAGCGATAAAGGAGGTGAGATACAATGAAGAAAAAAGGATTTACACTCATAGAACTATTGGTTGTAATCGCTATTATAGCGATACTTGCATCAATGCTTCTTCCAGCATTATC
>CAZSTE010000198.1:0-1931 GCA_964609735.1 uncultured bacterium | reverse complement strand
TTTCAAATTATCGCGAGGCCATTGCTGAATATGACCGTGTAAAATCAAAGTGTCAATCAAAATTGATACAGGCAGAGGCAAATGTAAAAAGCAGAAGGGCGACATATATTTTAACAAAAAATCGGCTTGAAACGACGATGAAAAACCTTGAAAACTGCACAATAAAAGCCACACAACCGGGCTTTGTCGTATATGCAACAACAGGAAGATTTTTTGCTGATTCACCGATTCAGGCAGGAACAACTGTTAGAATGTATCAGGAATTGTTAAATCTTCCGGATTTTTCAACAATGGGGGTAGTGGTAAAGATTCATGAGTCAAATATTGAAAAGGTAAAACCCGATCTTCCCGCAACAATCAAGGTTGACGCTTTCCCAGATAAGGTTTTTACAGGTAAGGTGCACAGCGTTGCCTTAATGCCGGATCCAACAATGAAGTGGTTGAATCCAGATCTGAATGTTTATGTGGCAGACATTTCTTTTGATAAGACTTATGATTACCTTAGACCCGGTATGTCTGCGCAGGTTGAAATCACAATAAAGGTTTTGGAAAACGTTCTGACTATCCCGCTTGTCGCAGTGAATTTTAAAGATGGCAAGGCATATGTGAATATTTTGAAAGGCAGAAAAATTGAAACAAAACAGATTGAAATTGGCGAAAGCAATGAAAACGAAGTTGAAGTAAAAAACGGATTGCAAGAGGGAAATATTGTTGTTATCTCGGCTATTGGGAAGATCGCTGAAACAGGAAAACAAACAGAAGAAACAAAAACCCAGGAAAAATCCGAGAAGCAACCATCCGGACAGGATGCTAACCAACCAAGCTCTCAGTCCTCGCAGCAGAAAACCCGGAATATGCAACCATCCGAAAAAAACAGTATAACCAAACAGCAGAACAATCAATCCACTTATCAGGATAAAAACAGGGCTCAATGAATTACCAAAATCATATTATCAGGCTTGAAGAAATAACAAAAGTATACCACCTCGGTGAAATTGATATTTCTGTATTAAAAGGTGTGAGTTGTGTAATAGAAAAGGGAGAACATGTTGCCATTATGGGTCCTTCTGGAAGCGGTAAAACCACGATGCTCAATATTATAGGATGTCTTGATACCATGTCCTCAGGAAAATATTTTTTTGAAAACAACGATATCTCATGTTTTGACGACGACGCGCTTTCAGAAATCAGAAATAGAAAAATAGGTTTTATTTTTCAATCATACAATCTGATACCGCAATTGACCGTTCTTGAAAATATTGAAATGCCTCTTTTTTATCAGCATTTCGATGAGGCAAAAACAAGAGAAAAAGCGATTGAACTTGCCCGTATGGTAGGACTTGAAGATAGATTAAAGCACAGGCCGTCCGAACTTTCCGGCGGACAGCAACAGCGGGTTGCAATTGCTCGGGCACTTATGAATGACCCTGTTTTGATTCTTGCAGACGAACCAACCGGAAATCTTGATAGCGTGTCGGGAAAAGAAATAATGGATTTACTTTGCGGCTTAAATGAAAAAGGAACCACCTTGATTGTTGTGACACACGATGCAAACATCGCAAGGTATTCAAGGAGGATTTTACGAATGCTTGATGGAAAAATTTCAAATGAAAATTAACCTTACCCATCTGCTAAGAATTATACGATACGGTTGGAAGAATATCTGGCTTTATAAACTCCGCTCGCTATTAACGGTTCTGGGAATTGTTTTTGGGGTTGCTTCTGTTATTGCAATGCTTGCAATAGGCGAAGGAGCCAGTTACGAGGCACGAAAAATGATAGAATCTCTCGGGAGTAATAATATCATCATAAAGAGTCTAAAACCGCCATCTGATGCCAAAACCCAGCAGCCAAGCAATCTTGGGGTATACGGCCTTACAGACAGGGATTTGAGAAAGCTTAAAACCATTCCATCGGTTGTTCAAATTATT
>CAZSTE010000197.1:0-1931 GCA_964609735.1 uncultured bacterium | reverse complement strand
TTGTGATATTTTGTTATTTTTTCTATGGCTTTGGCGATTATTTTTTTGTCTTCCAGAGAAATTTTCCCAATCGCTGACCGGATTTCTTTATCAGACATTTGAACTGTGTCTATGCGGGTTTTGTCCAGTTTTTCTGTCCAATACTTAAGCGCCTTATCCCCATGTTTTTCAACATCGGAAATAATTGCTGAAACTGTTTTTTCAACATCTAAAAATGTTTTTTGCCTTTTCTTCAAAATATTCTGGATTTGAGATGTTTTTATTTGCAACATTTTAATTTGTTTATGACATATTTATAGTTTTTGCTTTTGAATATAAAAGAACCTGCAACAATTATATTGGCGCCTGCTTTTTTAACAAGAGCCGCTGTTTTATAATTGATGCCTCCATCAACCTCAATAAGAAATTTATAATTATGTTTATCTTTTTGCGCCGTCAGCCATTCAATTTTTTTAAGATTTTGCATCAGAAATTTTTGGCCTCCAAACCCAGGATTTACTGTCATAACAAGCACAATGTCAATTTCTGATAGGAATTGTTCTATCAGAGCGATTTTTGTTCCTGGATTTACCACAAGACAAATCTTTTTGCTTTCTTTGTGGATATCACTGATAAGATGTTTATGATTAATCTGTGATTCTATATGAAATCCAATAATATCCGCGCCTGCATCTGAAAATTGTTTCCAATAGATATCTGGATTGGTAATCATCAAATGCGCTTCAAATAAAAGATTGGTGTATTTTCTTATAGAAGAGAGAACCATGGGCCCAAATGTGATATTTGGCACAAAATGTCCGTCCATTACATCAAAATGAATAATGTCAGCGCCTGCTATTGTGATATCGCGAACCTCTTTTCCCAGTATCGCGAAATTTGCTGATAAAAGTGAAGGTGATATTAAAACCATATTTATTAATTATAAAAAGACCAGAAAAATTCGTCAAATCCTCTTTACAAAACAGGGGAACAGAAAAACCAAAAATTCTCCTTTATCAAATGGGAATTTTGCTGGTGTGGGAAAATAATGGATTATGAATCAGTGTTTTAAAGCATCAGAAGTTTTTCTGCGTTATCCTTTAATATCAGATTTGTATCATTGTCAGGCAATTGGAGTTGCCGAAAACATTCAAGGGCTTCTTTTTGGTCTGTCCAGGGAGAATCAGAGCCAAAAAGAATTTTTTCATGAGGATGGCCAATAATAATTTTTTTTGTTGTTTTTAGATCAACGCTATTTAATGAAAAGGATGTTTCAAAAAATATATTTTCCCCAACAAGAAATTTTTCAACCTCATCCCATTGTTGCCATCCGCCTAGATGTGCTGCAATAATCCTGAGAGATGGTATTTTTTTAATCACTGAAAGTAAACGAAATGGATTTGCTCTGGGGATTTGTGGGAAAGCAAAATCATAACCTGAATGTATTATGAGAATAAGTCCCAGCTCTGCTATTGTTGCATAAAATGGAAACATCGCCGGCTCATCTATAAAAAAATCCTGATAATATGGATGTAGTTTAATCCCCAAAAACCCCTCGTTTTTTATTTGTTTTATATGTTGAATTGCATCTTTATCTAAGGGATGAAAAGATAAAAAGGGTTCAATCCTATCTGAACGAATTTTCTTGCTCCAATTCATAATAGAATAAAACTGCGAGGGTTTTGTGGCAATTGAACAAATAACGCTTGTTGAAATTCCGGATTCATCCATTGATTTTAACAATCCTGAAATGGTTCCATTGTGATGCGATTTTATTCCACCAGCCTTTTCAATATTCACAATGGCTTTATGGGCGATATCATCAGGAAACGCGTGCGTATGAAAATCAATAATTTTATTCATTTGAAAATAATTTTACGATATTGCACAAAATAAGCAAAATAATAAGCCCTGCTTCTGGGAAAATTCACCCATGGCCCATCTTATAGAAA
>CAZSTE010000196.1:0-1932 GCA_964609735.1 uncultured bacterium | reverse complement strand
TTCGTTTTCTTCCATTCCAAGGTCCTAATCTAAAATAACAGCCACAGGCAAAACAAATTGATAAAACATTGTAAAAATATCCTTTGTAATTTGCCAGCGGTCCCTCATCTCTTCTGGGACAAATATTGTATCCCCCTGTTTTACTGTTTGCAATCCAACATCTTTTTGAGTGGCAAAACCAACAAGGGATTGGTTTGAACCAAGATGTTGTTGTGGAATTAATGGTTTGTAATATAAGGGAATTGCTGTTCCATCCGCCCTTATAAGAAAAATATTTTTTCTATCCGCATTTTTGGTGAATCCGCCACACATCGCCAGATAGTAATCCACTGGTTTATTTTTTGTCCATAAAAGCGCGCCTGGATTGTTTACTGCGCCAATTACATGGATTGTCATCGGCGGTTTTGGTATAAATAATGTATCGCCATTTTCCAGAATAAGGTCATTTTCAGAGCCTTCTAATTTTTCAATTTCATCAAGGTGGAGAACAACCCTGCCAATGGGAACACGGGAGGCCATCAAAGAGATTAATTCCTTTTGTTGTGTTAATAATTGCATTTTGTCTGAGGATTTTTCACCAGTGGACGATGCGGATAAACTCATTTCTCTAAGCAGTGTTTCTTCTTGAGTTTTGATAAATTGTTTGATGCTTTCTTCCTGGGCTTTTTTTACTGATACCCGGGTAAAAACAGCGCCTTGAAGAAATGCTTCTGGCGTCCATCCTCCTGCCCTTTTTAAAACTGAACTTAGTCGTTCTCCCTGTTTAATGGTATAGGTGCCCGGTAATTTTATTTCCCCTTTTATTTCTATTGATTCTGGTTCCTTCCATTCTGAAAGAATTCTTACTTTATCCAATTGCTGAAGAGATAGATTTTGTGTTTGGTCTCCTTCCAGCAATTTTTGTGGACTAAATGAGATTATATTTATTTTTAGGGAAGGCATTTCAATTCTTTCGATTTCGCCTCTTTCTAAATATGCCTCTGGCAAAAATTGGTCAGGGGTTAAAAGATTGGCCAGCGTCATTCCTGGTTTTAACTCATATTCGCCCGGATATTTAACAAATCCTTCAAGAAAAACCTTATTGTATATTCTTGGGTCTATGGAAAAGATTCTCACAAAATCTCCATCCTGCAATAAAATATTATTTGCTCCATCCCTTCCTTCAAAAATATCCGTAACATTTTCAAGGTCAAAAATCAGCTTTTTTTCATATTTTTCAATCCTTTCAACCTGGATTCTTCCGCAATACCCGGTAATGTGTATGCCTCCTGCAAGATTAATAAGGTCAAGAAGCTTTTTTTCTTCTTTTAGTTCATAAATCGCGGGTCTTTTTACATTGCCTGAAATACCGACAAGAGGCCCTGTTAATGGAATAAAAATCGTATCTCCTGATTGAAGCTTATAGTCCTGTTGTTTCTTTCCTGTAAGCAGAAACTCGTAAATATCGCTTGTTCCAATAATCTTATTGTTTCTAATCAACTGAATATTGCGCATGGTTCCTATTGATGTGGGTCCTCCGGCAAGGTAGAGCGCATGAAACAATGTGGAAAGAGAAGAAATCTCATACGCGCCTGGATTTTGCGCTTCACCAACCACAAAAACCTTGATTGTTCTTAATCTTCCCATTGTTATGCTTAATTCAAAACCTGTGTAATATTTATTGAATTTTTGTCTGATTAGATTTTCTGCTTCTTGAAATGTTAAACCCCATAAATGAAGTCGGCCTATCTTTGGAAGAAGTATGCCGCCTTCCCTATCAATGGTTACCTGATATCTGCCCTCAACCATTCCCCAAACATCAATGATAAGCTCATCGCCTGTTCCAAGGGTATATTCTGGCCCAACAGGAACATCCGTGATAGGGGCAAAGGTAGAAACCGGCATCCTAAAAAAATCACTTCCAAACCTTGATAATTTTGTGGATACTAATTC
>CAZSTE010000195.1:0-1937 GCA_964609735.1 uncultured bacterium | reverse complement strand
TATGGCAGTAAGCATCTATTATCTTTATCTGGCATTTTCACCCGGCAACAATTTAGCCGCAGGTCAACAAATCCCTTCTCAATCTAAAGATGTTTCAACATTACAAACATCCAATCAGATTGTTCTTATAGCAGAAACAAACGATGGCACCCAATTTATCGTTGAAAATGGCGATTCTATTGCTATACCGAGTAATATGGCCATCAAAATTGTTGGAATAACTCAAAATGGAAAACCGGTTGAAAACAGCAGGGCAAATGTGATAGGATTTACCCCTAAGGACAGTCCCTCATCAAATAATGATATTGGATATCAATTTTCCTATCAGGATATGTTGAAAAAATTTGCGATTGACGAGGAAAAAGTTGTTTACCGGGTTGAAATAAAACAAAATGATAAAACCCTCGGAGAGATATATCTTAAATTTACCAGATGAAGAAAAAATATTTGATTGTTAGTTTTGAAGGAATAGACGGCTGCGGAAAATCCACACAGGCAAAAAAATTTGTAAGATATGTAAAATCAAAAGATTTTAAGGTTATATTTTTAAAGGAACCAGGATCAACACAACTTGGAGAAAGATTAAGAGATATTCTTCTTGCAAAAAAACTGGATATTCTGCCTTTAAGTGAACTATTTCTTTATCTTGCTGCAAGAAATGAACTTATCACCAGAAAGATTAAGCCCCGACTGGGGGAAAAAACAATTTTTGTTCTTGACCGTTTTATTGATTCAACAGTTGCCTACCAAGGATATGGCAGAGGCATCTCACTTAAATTCATTGAAGATCTGCATCAATCTATTCTTTATGGCATAATTCCGGACATTACCTTTGTGATTGACGCACCTGTTTCAATAATAAAAGGGATAAAAGGAAAAAATGCGGATAGGCTGGAAAAATCAGCAAAATTCCAAACCAGGGTTCGAATCGGCTATCTGAAGATAGCAAAACAACAACCAAAAAGAGTAAAAATTATCCAACGGGGCACTATCGATCAAACCTTTCAAAGAATTCAAAAAACATGGCAGGATTTTTTAAATGAATCCAACACAGGTATCTGATTTTTTTATCAGGTGTGTTAAAAAACATAAAATTCCTCATGCTTTTATTATTCACGGGGGAACATCCAAACAAAGATACGATGTTTCTGTTACAGCCGCTAAAATTCTTCAATGTGATAAATCTCCTGATATTTGCGAAATCTGCTATCATTGCAAAACAATTTCTTCAAACATCCATCCAGATGTTTTAAGGATACAACCCGAAAAACGAAATCTATCCATTGATGAGGTAAGGGCAATAAAACAAAATCTTTACATAAAGCCATATCTTGCCAGATATAAACTTTTTATTATTGAAACTGATTGGATGCAGGCCCCAGCTGCAAACAGCCTATTAAAAATTCTTGAGGAACCGCCAGAATATGGAATATTGCTAATTGTTGCCAGGAATAATAAAAACTTTCTTCCAACAATTGTTTCGCGAACAATAAATTTAAGAATTAATCCGGCAATAGAAAATCCTGTGCAGGATAAAGAAATTATTGAGCAAGTCGTCAAAATTATTAAATCGGCTAACAAAAAAGATTGGAAAAGCTTTTTTAATACTGCTGCTGGGATTTCAAAAAATGTATCAAGAGAAGAATTTGAAGATGTTTTTGAAACAATTATTTTGATTGCGAGAAAAAAGCTTTTGCACAGCGCAGGAATTGAGGAAAATTTGGAATTTCCATATCCCGCAGGTATAATAAATTCAATACAGCCCGGTCAAATTTCTGAACTGCTTGATAAAAGAATATATCTTAAATTTAATGTAAACACCAGACTTATTCTTGAAAGAATAATACTTGAATTGGTATAAAACCTGCCGAAGTGGCGGAATTGGCAGACGCGCTAGGTTCAGGACCTAGTGGTGGCAACGCCGTCGGGGTTCAAAT
>CAZSTE010000194.1:0-1956 GCA_964609735.1 uncultured bacterium | reverse complement strand
AATTATGATTATAAGGCAATGTTGGTATATTAAGAATGATAGATTCTTTTTCTGATACGCACATAAAGCCGTGATAAACATCCGCAGGTATATGTATAAGCATGGGATTAAAATCGCCACTGACAAATTCATTTATTTCGCCTTTTGTCGGGCTTGATTCCCTTAAATCACATATTACTATTTTTGCCATTCCTGAAATTACAACCATGTTATCACTTTGAAAATGGTGAAGATGCCAGGCTTTTACCACTTCAGGATAGCAGGTTGTAATATAAACCTGACCAAATTTTTCAAAAATTTCATCGTCATTACGGAGGATTTCAAGAAGACGACCTCTTTCATCGGGTAAAAATGAAAGTTTTTTTATTTTAACATCCTTAATCATCCCTCTCCCCTTTTTACTTATATATTAAATTATATCAAAACTATTGGCAAGTTAAGAAGGTGTGTTACTTTGTCGTTGGTTTATACATCGGAAATCGGAAATTATTGATTTTTATAAGATAAATATACAGATAAATTTTATGTTGTCAATGTCTGTGATTTATGCTTCCACTGTATTTGGTAAAGTTTTGCATATAAACCTGATTTTTGCAATAATTCACTATGGGTGCCGGTTTCCACAATATAGCCATTACTTACAACAAAAATTTTATGAGCATTCATCACTGTTGAAAGACGATGAGCAATTACAAATGAGGTTCTATTTTGCAATAGCCTGCTTATTGCCTGTTGAATCAGAACTTCGGTTTCATTATCCACAGAAGAGGTCGCCTCATCAAATATCAAGATGGAGGGATTTTTTAAAATGGCCCTTGCTATTGCGATTCGCTGTTTTTCACCAACAGATAGCTTGATTCCCCTTTCGCCGATCTGGTGTTGATATCCCTCTGGAAGTTTCATTATAAAATCATGGGCATTGGCAAGCTTGGCTGCATTAACAATTTCATCAAGGGTTGCTTCAAGTTTGCCATAAGCAATATTTTCAATAATCGTGCCGTTAAAAAGAAATGGCTGTTGCATTACAATTCCAATAGAATTTCTTAAATCCTTAAGTTTATATCTGCGGATATCTACGCCATCAACAAGTATTTCCCCCTCATCCACATCATAAAAACGAGGGATTAAACTTACAATGGTGGTTTTCCCTGCGCCAGTAGGACCGACAAGGGCAACATTTTCTCCGGGTTTTACCTCAAAACTTATACCGTGTAATATCTCTACACCTTTTTTGTATGAAAAATGTACATTATTAAATATAACGTTTCCTGAACATTTTTTTAACGGTATAGCATTTTTAGCCTCTTTTACATCAGGTTCGGCATCAATAACTTCAAAAATCCTCTCGCCTGAAGCCCTGGCATGTTGAAGCATATGATTAATCATATTTAATTGATGAATAGGCTGATAAAAAAGTCCAAGATAAAAAAGGAATGACACAATATCGCCTGTTGAAATCCTAGATGTTTCAATCGCGAGTTTCCCCCCAAAAAGCAAAACCAGGAATGTTGCAAATGAGGTTGTTATGACAATTGCTGGAAAAAGCGTTGCCGAGAGTTTAACTGCTTGAATATTTGTTTTTACATATTCATCGCTTTTTGTCGCGAGCCTCTGCATTTCATATTCTTCTCTTACAAAACTTTTCGTCTCTCTTATGCCTGAGATACCATCCTGAATAAGGGCGCTAATCTCTCCCATTTTTTCCCTTACCTTTCTATATATTGCGTGGGCTTTAACAGTAATCAGATATGCAATAAAAACAAGAATTGGAATAGGAATCATTGTAATTAAAGCCAGTTTCCAGTTCATTAAGAATAAAATAATACTGATACCTATAAGTGTGAAAGCGGCGATTATCATTATATCCAGCCCATCAACCACCAACCTTTCTATTGCCATTACATCGCCTGTAATTCTTGACATAATATTACCTGTTTGATTTTCATCAAAAAATCT
>CAZSTE010000193.1:0-1965 GCA_964609735.1 uncultured bacterium | reverse complement strand
CAACTCGGCTCGGCCATCCGCATAGGTCTTCGCCTGCTCAGACCTATACATCTTCGCTCCATTCAAATCCCTTCTTATTAAAGAAAAAGTGGCGGTGTAGGGATTTGAACCCCAGACATATCGGGTATGAGCCGACTGCTCTGCCCCTGAGCTACACCGCCATAAAAAATATATACCTTTCATATCTTCGTTAAATATTCAGCAACCTGCTTAAATGCTTTTGCCCTATGACTGATTTTATTTTTTTCTTCTAAGCTAATCTCACCAAGGGTCTTACCAAAAGCTGGAATCATAAAAACAGGATCGTATCCAAAACCAAATTTTCCTCTTGGTTCTTTTGTAATTACACCATCTAATCGTCCCTCAAAAAACTTATGCTGTCCAGAAGGTTCAACAAGCGCAACCACACAAATAAAGTATGCCTGCCTGTTTTTTGTGTTGCCGAGATATTTTAACAGTTTTTCAATATTTTTTCTATCATTCGAACCAGAACCTGCAAACCTTGACGAGAAAATTCCAGGCATGCCGGCTAACGCAGGAACCACAAGACCAGAATCTTCGCCTGCAACATATAAGGAAGGATATTTTTTTGCCACAAAAAGGGCCTTTGTAAGAGCATTTTCTGCAAATGTGCTTCCTGTTTCCTCTGGGAATTTTTCAATAGAGGGCACGATAATTTCACACCTGTAATTTTTCAGGATATCGTAAATTTCTTTAACCTTGGCTGGATTTTTAGTAGCCAGACAGAATTTGAAGTTCATTCCTCAGCGCTTCTTTTTCCAATTGAATAATTTGATTAATACCCTCTTTTGCCAGTTCTATAAGCTCATCAAGTTCGCCATGGGTAAAAAACATCCCTTCGGCGGCTCCCTGTATCTCGGCAAATTCACCCCTGCTATTCATAATAACATTGAAATCAACCTCAGCAATGGAATCCTCTGAATAATTAAGGTCAAGATATTTATTGCCATTAACAATACCAACGCTGACTGCACCAATACAATCTCTTAATATTGGAAGCAATAACAGATTTCTCTTTTTCATTAACACAAGACCATCTATAACAGCGCAAAAAGAACCGTTAATGGATGCGGTGCGTGTGCCGCCATCTGCTTGAAGAACATCGCAATCAACAAATATTGTTTTTTCTCCAAGATTTTTAAGATTTACAACCGACCGTAAAACCCTTCCTATCATCCTTCGTATTTCTTGACTTCTTCCTGATTGATTGTTTGTTCTGGGATTACGTTCTGGCGTGGATGCAGGAAGCATTCCATATTCTGCGGTAAGCCAACCACTTCCTGTGCCTTTGAGAAAAGAGGGAACCTTATGCTCCACAGTCATACAACACAAAACCCTTGTCTCTCCCATTTCAATAAGAGCCGAGCCCATAGCATATTTATTAACATTTCTTATAATTTTTATGGGCCTTAATTGATTAAAAAGTCTACCATCCCTTCTCTGTGTATTCATCATTAGCAACCTGCGTCTTTATAAATTATTCCTGATTAAATGTTTTAACAATACAGATATTATATCCTTCAAATTGTTTTTCTAAAATCTGCTTTCAGCAAAAACAGAAGGCATAACAAAAAAACCAATTGATGTTGTTGAATCCTTTGAGTATCTGATACCTATTGTAAAACAATGAATCTGCTTTTGAATAAGATAACGCTGGTATGTGAATTTTTCTTCTTTTGTATCGTAATCCACCGACATCCCAAATTCCCAATCTCCGAATTTTCGATTAAATCCTGCTGTTATGCCATCAAAATATCCGCTTAGATAGCGATTCCCAAGTTCAATAGAAACATCATTTTTTTTAAACAAAACCGTATTGCTCATCTGTCTCATTCCGCCATCTGAAGGGTTAAATCTTTCCTGACATCTAAAACTCCAGGTTTTGTCCAAAGCAAAATCAAACATAACAATATTATCCTGAAATGCACTTTCTTCAATATCATA
>CAZSTE010000192.1:0-1973 GCA_964609735.1 uncultured bacterium | reverse complement strand
TATGGTGTTTTTATATGGATATCTGAGTTGGTAAGATTTTTTTTGTTACCTATAACATACTTTATTGTGGAACAACTTTGAAGAGGCATTTTCCTTTTTAATCGGTTGTAAAAAATTCCCGCTATAATAGGTCGTTCAGCATTATTTTGTGCCTCTTTTTCAACAATGGAAGCAATAATCACAATTTTTGCAAGTTCATCCTTTTTCAATTTTGATGCATCCGGGGTAATCTGTTGGAATATTTCCCAAAATCTTTCAATCATTTTTCTTGCCACTGCTTCCTTTGAAACATTTATAGGAAAATGGTAGGTGTCAGGGAATAAATATCCTTCAAGCCCTTTTGTTTTTGAAAATGTATCAAATTCATTGCAGGTGCAAATACCTTCCTGTTCAAGTATTATTCCTATTTCATGACAGGTTATTCCTTCTGGAAAAACAAGTTTTCTGTATGCGATATCTCCCTTTTCCAATTTTTCAATAACATCATACAAATAGGGTTTTCCTGTGAATTCATATATTCCCGCACGAAGTTTACCATCAATATGTTTTTTTGTTAGCACGCGTAAAAACCAATGGGTGTTTTTAATAATTCCTTTTTCTTTTAATAAAAGGGCAATTTCCATACCGCTCATATTTTTTGGTATTTCGACAAGAGTACCCGCGGGTTGCATGTCGCCGTAAAGACTTGTCCGGAACATGCCAAATTTGATGAGGCTAACAGTTGCGATAATAACAGCTACAAATATGATTATAAATTTTTTCATATGTGTTAAATTTTATTTTTAATTATTACACGACGAAGAAAATCAATTCCCGCAAGGGCTGCGCGAAGTTTTATTATAGATCGCGGACCGGAAAAGTGAAATATTGTTGTTTCAATGTGTTTGTTTGAAATGGCCACTGCCATGTGCACAAGGCCAACCGGTTTTCCCGGGCTTCCGCCATCTGGGCCGGCAATGCCGGTAATTGCAAGGGAAACATCCGCCTTGCCATATTTTCTTGCGCCCTTGGCCATTTGTGCCGCGGTTTGTTCACTCACTGCACCA
The DNA here is from genome assembly GCA_964609735.1 of uncultured bacterium. Lineage (GTDB taxonomy): Bacteria > Ratteibacteria > UBA8468 > B48-G9 > DTJG01 > DTJG01. The sequence continues at coordinate 927 of CAZSTE010000192.1, read as the reverse complement.
TATTTTTTTAAGGTTGTTTTTGGCACCCTCAAAATTTTTTTCTTTAATTTGTTTGAATATGCGACAATTGAACCATTGAAAACCTGAGAGACACCCGGTATTTCTGTCATTAAATGCCCTGCAAGCCCACCTGTGCAGGATTCAGCAAAACAACAGGTGATTTTTTTTTCTTTAAGCGTGTAAAAAAGCGCTTCTGGAACAGAACAATTTTCAATATATGAATCCTGAAAAATTTCTGCAAGCGATTTTTCAACATAGCCGAAAGCTTTTTCCTGAGAAGAAGGCAATGTGAGCAATAATTCCACAAGATATGGTTTAGCCAGAATTGTCCATACAGCTTCTACATTTTCTGTTTTAGCCCTGATGTCTTCTATTTTTTTTTCAACAGATGTTTCTGATTCTCCCGCGATATTAAAGCTTTTTTTTATAAAAGTGTTTGCAGAATAAATCTTTTCTTTCAATAGGGGTATAACACTATTTTTCAACATTTCTTCAAATTCCCATGGCGGACCAGGAAGAAGAAATATGAATTTGTTTTTATGTTGAACCAGCATGCCGGCGGCAGTGCCAATATTATTGGGGATAATAGTTGCTCCTTGTATAATCATTGCCTGTTTTTTATTGCTTTCTGGAATATCTGTTATTTTCCTTTCCCTGAATCCTTGCTGGATTTTTTCCCAGGTTTTATCTGAAAAAATGAGTTTTTTGCCGATGTATCCAGAGATAGCTTCTTTTGTAATATCATCAAATGTGGGGCCTATTCCGCCGGATAATATAATCACTGCATTATGTTTTAAGGAAAAATCAACCGCGCTGATTATTTTATCTATATCATCGGGCACAATGATATTAAAATTTATTTCAAATCCGTTCAACCCGCATATTCGGGTTGCTATATGAACATTTGTATTAACCACATTGGAAAAA
>CAZSTE010000191.1:0-1976 GCA_964609735.1 uncultured bacterium | reverse complement strand
ATCAATTTCAGTATCACTATCCGCCAAAGGTGTTGAAATAAGAAGAGACGATAAAAATTGAGAGTTAATACCATTTATAATTGTTTGACCTCCCTTTATTCTCCCCTTAATTCTAACGGGGGGTTTACCATTTTTATTAACCGATATGGCTTCTGCTCCAAGATTTCTTAACGCGGAAAGAAGCGGTTCTACAGGTCTATTCCTAAGAGAATCATCACCATCAAGAATTTCCTCAAAATTGCCAAGAGAAACAACCCCGCACATAAGATTAAATGAGGTTCCTGAATTTTGTAAATAAAGCACGTCTGTAAGGGGTTTAGGCATTCCGGAAAAACCTTTTATAATCAGGCGATTTTTTTCTTTGAAAATGCCTGCACCAAGATTTATACAGGCATTTATTGCTGCCTTTGTATCTTCTGATTCAAGCGGCCTCAAAATTGTTGACTGTCCTTCAGCAAGGGATGCAATCACAACAGCCCTGATTGTATGAGATTTACTTGCTGGTATTATGACTGTGCCATTAAGAAATTCTGTTTTTTTGACTATAAATTTCATTTATCCGGCCTTTGTATTATTTTAGCACCAATACAACAAAATTCAACCAGCATATTATCATTAAATCATGTAACAACTTGGCTTTTTATGAAATTTCATTATATATCCTGGTTTTTGTATGTAAAAAAACAATAGAATAAATATGAACCGGCAGAAAAAAAATCAATGAATATGTTATAATAATACAAATATTTTTGAATTTTTTTTATTAAAGAAATTATGAAAACAATAATAGTAACTCTAAAAGAAAAACAATATCCCGTGTATATTGACTATTCAATTGCCAATATGGGCAATCTATTAAAAAAACACCTGTGCGGAAATAAAATGCTTGTAATTACTGATACAAATGTTAACCGCTTCTATTCAAAAATGGTATGTAAAAATCTTAAGGATTCAGGGAAAAATGTACAACTTGCAGTAATTCAAGCCGGCGAACAATCAAAAACAATAAAAACCGTTTACGATTTATTAAAAAAATGTTCCCTGTTTAAGATGGACAGAACAGACGTAATTGTAGCACTTGGTGGCGGTGTTGTATGCGATATCGCCGGTTTTGTCGCTTCAATCTATCTAAGAGGAATAAGATTTATCTCTATACCCACATCTCTTCTCGCCCAGGTGGATGCTTCAATAGGAGGAAAAACAGCCATAAATCTGCCATGGGGAAAAAATCTGGTTGGTTCATTTCATCAACCATATTTTGTTTTAATGGATTTTTCAACACTCAATACCCTACCTAAAAAAGAAATAGCGCAAGGGATGGCTGAGGTAATTAAATACGCTGTTATCGGAAGTAAAAAATTGTTCAGGTTGCTCAACATTATAAAGTTTTCACAAATTAAAACGCATATTCTTCCTATTGTCTATGAATGCGTGTTGATAAAGAAAAAAGTTGTAGAACTGGATGAAAAAGAAGAAAAAGGAATTAGGGAAATTTTGAATTTTGGACACACAATTGGACATGCCATAGAAATTAATAGCAAAAAATTAAATCATGGCGAATCCATCTCTCTAGGAATGATAGCAGAAACATTTTTAACTGTGGAAATGGGTTATTGTTCAAAACAATTATTTAATGACATTCAAACCCTGGTAAAAAAATTTTCTCTGCCTGTTAGAACCACTCTCAAAGCCAAAAAAGTGGCAGACAGCCTTGTATATGATAAAAAGATGAACAATGGTAAAATCAGATTTGTTTTGCCGGTATGCATAGGCGCTGTAAAAACAGGCATAGAAATCCAGCCTGAAGAAGTAATAGCGACATGGAGGAAATGGCAATGAAAAAAACAGAGATTGATGCCTTACGAAAAAAAATTGATGTTCTTGATAAACAACTAATAAAGATATTAAATGAAAGGATAAAAATTGTAGAAGAAATAAACAAGGTAAAGGATAGATTAAAACTGCCCAGATTTGAT
>CAZSTE010000190.1:0-1991 GCA_964609735.1 uncultured bacterium | reverse complement strand
CCGGCCAATATATTTTCTTGCAAGAGGGTCTATGGGGGATTTGTTTGATACCCTTGAATAAAATTTGTTCCAGAGTTTTCCTAAAAACCATCCAATTCCGCAGACAACCAGGGCAACAGGAATCCTTGGAAGATAAACAAGAAACTTACTATAAAAATTTGCTCCACTTTCCATAGTAATATAAATCATAAATCCTGAAACCTTTAAAGTCAAGTAAAAATCTATGTAAATAATTGACAAACAGCAAAAGAATGTATACAGTATAAGGTCAGAGTAAAAATAACTATAAAACCGCTGATGCTGCCGCGAAACTTTTCCATAAATTATGGAGATAAAATCCATATTTGATTAGGAAAGCGACATGACAATATTTATTTTGCCAGCATGAAGGTATAAAACATATAAACATATATCAAATCCGGCTGTTTCTTTTTTATATATAGGGATGCCGTTATTACAGAACAAAAACTGGCAATCAACGGCGAACAACGTTTAATTCCCAATGATTTCATAAAACCGTGGCCACCGATATTTAGAAATGCTGTAATAAAAGCCATACAGGCAAAAGGCACAGGTAGTTACTGGCAGAATTTTATTTTGCCCCTGATCCAGAAGATTATATTGTTGCCCAAAAGCACACAGATACACATTTTGGAATGACAGATTTTCTGTGGGCGCTAAATAATACCGATGTTGTAATAATGGTGGTAAGGCAATCAAAAGGTTCTGATTCTATTGATATTGAAAAACCTGGCTCATAAATAAAACCAAATTCTAAACCCACCTGGTTTGAGAAAAAATAGGTCAATATAATTTTTAGATTAAAAGAATCTTATGATTTATAAATTTAATCAAATTTATATATACAGGACAATAATTAATGAAACATTAAAATAAGGGAAAATATTAATGGAAACGATGCAGGCGATTAAAACAAGAAGGACCATAAGACGGTTTTTGCAAAAACCCATTCCTTTTGAACATATGAAGGAATGTGTAAATGCCGGTCGGCTGGCGCCAAGTGGAGGAAATATTCAGCCCTGGGAATTTCTTGTTATAGACGATATAACACTTCTTGAACCTGTGTTTTCAACCCTTTCCTGGGCTGTTTATCTTGGTCCGGTTGGGACACCTAAAGAAGGTGAAAAACCTGTTGCATACATTGTTGTTTTTGTTAGAGAAATCAATCAATCCACCACTGTGTTGACTGATATTGGTGCTGCTATTGAAAATATTCTTATTGCTGCCGCTGACAAAGGCATAGGTAGCTGCTGGATTGGTTCAATACAAAAAGACAAACTCGCCTCCATCCTTAATCTGCCAAAAAACTGTTTAATACAATATGTTATTGCGCTTGGTTATCCAGCAGAACAGGCGGTAATTGAAGAAGGGTGCGAAGACGAAGATGTTAAATATTGGCGTGATGAAAAAGGTATTCATCATGTTCCAAAACGTAAGATTGAAAATATTGTGCATCACAACATAATCAAAAACACTTGACAAAATTTTAAAAGGTGATTAACTATATTTTCAATTTACAAATATATGATAAGATATTTCCAGATGTAACTTTTAGGAAAGGGGGTGAAAAATAAAATGGCAGAACAGAAAAAAAGCAATCCAGCAGCCGTGGCTATTCTGATTATTATCATTCTGGTGGCGCTCTTCTTTATTATTAAACAGGCAATGCCGAAGAAGGCAGAGGTTCCTCCTCCTCCAGCAATGGAAGAAATGCCAACACCGCCTCCTCCTCCTGGTGGAGAGGCAGCTCCTGAGGCGCCAGCAGAAGCACCGGCTATGTAATTTCTCAGGAATATGTATTGACAATTTATCACAAAATGGGTAAAATATTATTATTCAAAAAAATAAGTGGTATAGCAGGAGTTCTTTGAAAATTTGAATCAGTAAAACCCTGGTTGTACGACCTTAATAAAAATTTTTTGAGGGTTTGATCCTAGCTCAGGGTGAACGCTGGCGGTGTGCCTAACACA
>CAZSTE010000189.1:0-2050 GCA_964609735.1 uncultured bacterium | reverse complement strand
ATTTTGGCTTTCTATGATTGTAGATGAAGAAGATTTTAAAAGCATAAAGCCATTACCGAACCTTGATTATAAAGTAATTTGCGGAGATTCACTTTTAGGATACGAAAAAAATTTATTCAATCAGCAGGTCTTTAATGAATTAGAAAAATTAAAACCACAATATTTTAATGAAACAAATCCAATTAAAAAACAAGAATTAAAAAGCGAGATTGATAAACTTATTTTGGAAATAACCAAAGACCACCAAGAATTTGATTTTGAGGTTTATTTTTCTGAGGTATTTCATAATGAAGAAAAAGGTTTTGATATAGTGATTGCTAATCCGCCATATGTCTCAACTAAAGGTGTGCCTGAAAGTTATAAAAAGTTATTAATAAAATATTATAATTTCGCTGATGATACCTACAACCACTTTTATTTTAAAGGTATTGACATTCTTAGAACCAAGGGTATTCTTACTTACATATCTTCGAAAACTTTTTGGACTATTCAAACTAAAAAGAATTTGAGGGAATTACTTCTTAAAAATAAAATTCTTGAAATCTTTGATACTGCAAATCCTTTTGAATCAGCAATGGTTGATACATGTATTATAATTGTTCAAAAGAATAACATAGACGAAAACAATCAAATTCTTTTCTTGGATGGAAGTAAAAACTTTACCACTCCAGATATTTACAGAGTAACTCAAAATATTTACACCACAACTCCTAATAAGGTTTTCTTCAAACCTTCTCACTACAATATGAAAATTTATGAAAAACTTGGTAAAAAAGTTAATGAACTTTTGAACAAATGGTGGGATAAAATTTCCACAAGTAAAAACATCGAAAAATACAAGCAGGAACTTGAAAATTACAGAAAATCTCTTAAACCCGGAGATATTACATTGCTTGGACTTATTACTGAAGGTGGGCAGGGACTTGCTACTGCGAATAACGGTAAATACATTGGGGTGCTTGATGGCACCAAATGGGCAGAAAATGTTCGTAAGCAAAGGCAAGAAAAATTGTTACTTGCTACTGCTTTTTGCAAACAAAAAAATATAAAAACAAAACAAGATGCCCAAGCTTTTTTGGAAAAATTAAACGAGATGCAAATAAGAAAACTTTTCGATGATTTAAAAGAAAAATACGGACGGGATCTATTTGGTCAGGGCTGGTTATATCGTATAGTAAGCAAGGATGAGATTGCAGATGTAGAAAAACTAACAGAAAAAGAAAAACTAAATGGAATAGCAGGCAAAAAAACATTTGTCCCTTATGATAAAGGTGACAAAGACGGTAACCGCTGGTATGCACCAACACCGTATTACATTGATTGGAGTGAGGAAAATGTGAAATTTTTGAAAGAAAATTCTGGTAAAAAAGGAGAAGGAATGCCTGTTGTTCGTAATCCACAATTTTACTTCCGAGAAGGATTTTGCTGGACGGATGTAAATTCTACTTATCTGAAAGCAAGAATAAAAGAAAATGGAGTATATGATGTATTAACAATGTCATTGTTTACTTGTACAAAATTGCCAGATTGGTATTTTGTATGTCATATAAACTCCAAGTTTATAAGTGAATATGTGGATGATTTTGTAAACTCAACATCACATTTCCAAATCAATGATGCCCGTCAACTTCCTATTATTATTCCAACTCCGGAACAACTAAAACAATTTGAAGATATCTTTAATCGGGCGTATGCAGTCCAAAAAAATAAATTTGATAATAAAATAAGTGAAACTGAAGCAGAAGAAAAATTGGAAGTTATACAAAAAGAGCTGGATGCGCTGGTGGAAAAAATGTATATATGAGAAATTTTCAAAATAATCAAAATAGAAGATGTTTATATGATTAAAAAAATAAATGCCATAAATAATTTAGGTTCATTTTCAAATTTTACTTGGCAAAATTCATGTGAACCATTTAAACGCTACAACTTTATTTGATCTTCCCAAAAAAGTAGACACAAAGAAAAGCAAGAATTATAATTAATTTTTGTTGAAGGTGTCTGCAATGACAGGTATTAAAAAAAGTAAAAAGCAGTATTCGAAGGAATT
>CAZSTE010000188.1:0-2109 GCA_964609735.1 uncultured bacterium | reverse complement strand
TTGCCTTTTTTGTTGCCGATCCAATACAGATAACAAGCACCCCCGACGCAAGCGGATCAAGTGTTCCCGTATGGCCTATCTTCGCTTTGAAACCGGGAATTTTTTTTATCTGTCTTATCACATCATACGATGTAATGCCTGGCGGTTTATTTATATTTAAAAAACCATCCATACCAGATAATTCAACAATTTGATTTTTTACCATTTTGTTTATTGTCTCGTAAAAATTTAAGAAATGTTGAAAGCGCCCGGTGAATAGACATTTTATAAATAGAAAACCCCGATGCGCTGTTATGTCCGCCGCCTCCAAAATGCTCAGCAATTATTCTAACATTAAAATCCCTTCTGCTTCGTAAACTGAATTTTATTTCATCTTTTCTTTCCTTAACCAAAAACACGAAATCAACATCTTTCATTGAACCAATCATATCAGCAACTATTTCTGTGTCCTGTTCCGCAGCTCCAGTTTTTTTGTAGATATTTTCTGTTAACACTGTCCATGCCACACGCATTTCCTCATCATAGTGCAATCTGGAAAGCGCGTAACCGACCAACCGCAAACAGGATACAGAATTATTATGATAAATCTTATCCGCTATTATTTCCGGTTCAATACCGCATCTGAGAATCTTTTCCACAACAGCCATTGTTCTTCTATCAAAATGATACCTGAATGAACCTGTATCAGTAAGGATTGATGTATAAAGACATTCGGCAATTGATCTGTCCAGACATTTAAGATTTTCTATTATAAAAAAACACATCTCTCCCACTGAAGAACGGCTGGCATCTATCCAGTTAATATCTCCAAAAAGATCATTGCCCTCGTGATGGTCAATATTTATAATAACTTGCTTGCCAGAAATAAATTTAGCCAGTTTGCCTATCCTTTCTCCCACGCTACAATCAAATACCATAATAACCTCGGGAGACAAATGTAATTGTTTATATTGGCTAATATTTATTATCCTGGAAACATTCGGAAGAAAATCAAAAACTGGACGCGCCGGCATTTCATTAACAATCACAGCTTTTTTATCAAGACGAGTTAACATAGAGAAAAAAGCAAGTTCACAACCCAATCCATCACCATCAGGTAATTGATGTGTTGTAAGAAGAAATCTATTATGTTTCTTTATTGCCATGCAAATGGTTTCAATCAATTTTTTTTCATCATTTGAAATAAACATGTTCACCAATTATCTCCGCTATCTTTATTCTCAAATCATTAAGTCCATAGTCGGCTCTGGCTGAAATAAATACACTGTCGGGATAATCTGTCTTAAGCATATTTAATTCTGTTTGATCCAAAAGGTCAATCTTGTTAAATACGTTTAATCTGGGTTTCTGCTGAATTCCCATCATTTCAAGCACTGTTTCAATCGTTGCCATCTGTTTTTTTAAAGAAACGCCAACAGGATCAATAAGACACACTAACACATCAGCAAATATTAATTCTTCAAGTGTGGCTCGAAAAGCAGCAATAAGATGATGAGGAAGAGAAAAAAGCAGTCCTACAGTGTCTGACATCAAACAAAAATGAGTCTGGTCAAGATACACAAGTCGTGTAAGAGGATCAAGGGTAGAAAACAATTTATTGTCAACAAATGCTTCCTGCCTATGAATAAGAGCATTTAAAAGGGTACTTTTCCCAACATTTGTATATCCAACAACCGCAGCAAGAGGAAAATTTTTTCGTTGTCTTGACTGATAAATAAGATTCCTATGCTTTTCAATTTCTTTGATTTTCATATTTAAAAATCGTATGCGTTGTCTTGCTTTTCTTCTGTACACCTCTAGCTTTTGTTCACCAGGCCCCCTGGTTCCAATTGTTCCGCCCAATCTTGAAAGATGTCCATACGAATCGGCAAGCCGCGGCAAAAGATATGTTGTTTGAGCAAGTTCAACCTGAAGTTTTCCTTCAAGGGTATGGGCATTACTGCCAAAAATTAAAAGTATTAATCCTGTTCTATCTATTACAATCACCTTCAAAAAGTTTTCAAGATTTCTTTGTTGAATAGGCGTAAGCTCCTTTTCAAAAATGACAAGTTCACAATTGTATGCCCCGATAATTTCGTAAACCGCCTGTATTTTGCCTTTTCCAATACA
>CAZSTE010000187.1:0-2169 GCA_964609735.1 uncultured bacterium | reverse complement strand
CCATTTGATACCCCAAAAATTCCATACAAATGGGAAAGGAAAAACCGTTAATGAAAGGTGTAATATTGGCAGGAGGTTCAGGTAGCAGGCTTTTTCCACTTACAAAGGTTACCAATAAACACCTTCTTCCTGTTTATGACAAACCTATGATTTATTATCCCCTTGAAACCCTTATAAGAGCCGGTATAAAAGATATTATGGTAATAACAGGAGGCACATCATCAGGTGATTTTATGAGGCTGCTGGAAAATGGAGAACATTTTGGACTTGAACATCTTACCTACGCGTATCAAAAAGGAGAAAAAGGAATTGCAGACGCATTGAGTCTTGCGGAGCATTTCGCCTATGGCGAAAGGGTTGTTGTAATATTAGGCGACAATATTTTAGGAAAGGATATCAAAAAAGAAATAGATATTTTCAGTGAACAAAAAAGCGGAGCAAGAATTCTTTTGAAAGAGATGGATAATCCCGAACGATTTGGCGTGGCAGAAATCATAAATGACAATCTTGTAAGGATTGTTGAAAAACCCAAAAAACCGCCTTCAAAACTGGCGGTAATAGGCGTATATATGTATGATCAACAGGTGTTTGATTTTATAAAAGGTTTAAAACCTTCGTCGAGGGGAGAACTTGAAATTACAGATGTTAATAACAAATATATAGAAAAGGGCGAAATGACTTTTGGAATTTTTGATGGATGGTGGACTGACGCGGGAACATTTGATTCTTTGTTAAGAGCAAATATTCTTGTTGCAAGACAGCGGAGCGCGGGTTGAAAATAGCAATTACAGGCGGCGTTGGATTTATTGGCTCAAATTTTATATCTTTTATCTGCAGAAAATATAAGCACGCAGATGTTTTGAATATAGACAAACTAACATATGCCGCAAATCCTTTAACACTCCAACAACTCAATGCATTTACCAACCATACCTTTGTAAAATGCGATATTCGTGATAGAAAAAGTCTCGAGGGTTTGTTAAACGGATATGAAATTCTTGTGCATTTCGCTGCGGAAACCCATGTGGATAGGTCTATTGAAAACCCGGAAAATTTTCTTAAAACAAATGTTTTAGGAACATTTGAAATATTGGAAGCAATAAGAAAAATAAAATCAATAAAGCGGTATATACATATTTCTACAGATGAGGTTTATGGGGGTATTCAATGCGGTTCTTTTATTGAAGAATCAAACCTAAATCCTACCAATCCATATTCTATAAGTAAGGCAGCTGCCGATTTTTTGGTGCTTTCTTATTATAGGTATTACAACATTCCTGCTGTTATTCTGCGTCCGACAAATAATTTTGGCCCATTTCAACATCCTGAGAAATTTATTCCTCTGGCAATAACAAATGCTCTTGAAAATAAAAAAATTCCTATATATGGAAATGGCCTTCAAAAACGAGAATGGTTGTTTGTTTATGATACCTGCAAGGCTGTGGAACTTCTTTTTGAAAAGGGCGAGCCGGGCCAGATATATAATGTGTCGGGTCATCAGGAGAGGACCAATATAGAGGTGGCAGAGGAAATTTTAAATATTCTTGGGAAAAAAGAAAAACTTATAACACATATTTCCGATAGACCTTCTCATGATATAAGATACAGCCTTGTATCAAAAAAAATTGAAGAACTCGGTTTTGCGGTTGAATATGGTTTTGACAATGGTCTTGAAGAAACAATTTCTTGGTATAAACATAATAAAAAATGGTGGCAGGCCATAAAAAATAGTCCTGCATTTATACGGTATTATAAAAAAAAATATCCTTATTTATGAAAATCCTCATAACAGGCGGAACAGGTCTTGTCGGGCATTATCTTTCCCGGATGTTTGAACAAAAGGAAGACGATGTAATTGTTCTTTCCCATAAGAATTGCGATATTAATGATTTTTATTCTGTAAAAGGCCTTTTTTATGAAACAGAGCCGGATATTGTTTTCCATCTTGCGGCTTTTACCAATGTGGATGGGTCTGAACAAAATCCTATTATTGCTTTCAAAACAAATGTGGGTGGAACAAATAATATTGCCATAATGGCGGAGCGATTAAACTCGTATATCGTTTATATAAGTACTGACTTTGTTTTTGATGGGAGAAAAAAATTTCCGTATACTGAGGATGATATTGCATTTCCTGTTTCGGTTTATGGAAAAACAAAACTTGAGGGA
>CAZSTE010000186.1:0-2172 GCA_964609735.1 uncultured bacterium | reverse complement strand
GGAAAGCAAAGTTTATCATACTTCCCATTCCCTATGAAGGAACCGTCTCATTTAAACCGGGCGCAAGGTTTGGTCCAGAATCAATCATTCTTTCATCGAGATATATGGAATTGTATGAGGAAGAAACACAAACAGAGCCATGGAAACAGGGAATTATTACACTGCCTGAAATTACACAGAATGTTGATTCTGCCGAAAAAATGATGAAAAAAATCCAGAAAACCGTAAGAAACCTTCTTAAACAGGATAGATTCATTTTTGTTGTTGGCGGCGAACATTCAATAAGTTTTCCGTCAGTGTTGGAATACAAGCAAAAATATCCAGACCTAAAACTGCTTCATTTTGATGCGCATGCGGATTTGCGAAAGGACTACGAAGGAAGTAAATTCAGCCATGCAAGCGTTATGAGAAGAATTGCCGAAACAGGTTGCGAGATATACAGTTTTGGCATCAGGAGTTTAAGCAAGGAAGAAGCGACTGATATGAGCGGTCTGAGAAATGTTCATATATATTTTGCCCACAATTGTAGAAATCAAAATCTCATTGATAAGGCGTCAACCCTGCCAAAAGGCCGTTATTACATCAGCATTGATATTGACTGTTTTGACCCCTCAATTGTTCCTGATACAGGTACCCCTGAACCAGGCGGACTTACCTGGTATGAGGTCTGCGGATTCCTGAAAAACTTTGCAGCAACCCACACGGTTGTTGGCGCAGACATCGTGGAAATTGCACCATCGCACCATTATTGTGCCTCGTCGTTTCTTGCTGCAAAACTTATTTATAAACTTATTGCCTATATCTGTGCGGGTAAATCAATCGGTTAATAGGATTATCTCGGAATTTTAACAGTCAAGATTTTTTATTAAAGGGGTGCAGGTTCAACAGGTTTTGTATTTTTGCATTCCTGTTTCATTATTATTCGCGGGGCAGCCCATCTTACAGCATTTGTGATAATTTTACAGATATTCGGATTATAATATATGGGATATAGTTCATGACCTGGAGCAAAATAGAAAATCCTGCCATGCCCTCTTTCCCAAATACAACCGCTTCTGAACACCTCTCCTCCTGGATACCAGGAAATGAAAATAATCTTTTCTGGAGATGGGATATCAAACCTTTCTCCATACATTTCTGTTTCTGGCAATTCAAAATAAGATTCCACCCCCTGGGCTATTGGATGGGAGGGCTCAATTGTCCATAACCTTTCTTTCCCGCCATGTCTCCAGTTTAATACGCAGGATGTTCCCATAAGGGCTTTGAAAATTTTTGAAAGATGCGCAGAGTGGAGGCATATAATACCCATACCTTCAAGTACCCGGCGGTGAATCTTTGCAACAACCTCATCATTAACCTTGTCATGAGCGCAATGCCCCCACCATATTAGGACATCGGTTTTTTCAAGTACCTCATTGGTAAGGCCGTGCTCGGGTTGATCAAGTGTTGCACAGGTTGCGATAATATCCTGCTGCGTATTGAGATGCTTTGCTATTGCCGCATGCATGCCTTCGGGATATATTTTTTTTATTGTTTCATCCTGTTTTTCGTGTATAAATTCATTCCATACCATTACACGAATTTTTTCCTTCATCGTTCCTCCCTAATAATTATGTCTGCTGCTTCTTTAATATCTTTTGCCACAAACTCCGGCTTAAAATCCCAGGATTGAATTTCATCAATTGATTTTGTTTTTCCTGAAAGGACAAGTATTGTTCGCAATCCTGATCTAATGCCCAGTTCAATATCCACATCCGCATCGCCAACAAAAAATGTTTTTTTCTTTTCAAAATCGCCGTTTTCTGAAATAAATTGTTCTATGAGGCCGGTTTTTGGTTTTCTGCAATTGCAATTGTCTTCTTTTCTGTGGGGGCAATAATAAATTCTGTATATATTAATTCCTTCTTTTGCTAATGCCTGTTGCATCCTTTTTGTAAGATGTTGGAGATCTTGAATGGAAAATAATCCCTGTCCCACACCTGCCTGATTTGAAATGATAACAATATCAAATCCATTGTCTGTAAGTTTTTTTAATCCTTCAAATGCAGCAGGCAAAAATTTAAACTCCTGCCAGTTCTTTATATAATCATTCGGCGTGAATATTGAGATTACACCGTCTCTATCAAGAAAGACAGGCTTCATTTTAATAGAAAAGAAAGGCCATGTTTCTTC
>CAZSTE010000185.1:0-2185 GCA_964609735.1 uncultured bacterium | reverse complement strand
AACTCCAAAACCGGCTTCTCCGTTTTGATTTCCACAAACAATTATTGCGCGGAATTTCAGGCGTTTCCCACCCTTGGTAGCCTTCATCACACGCCGGATTTCAATAACAACCTCTTTTGCGGAATCTTCTTTTTCAATAATATCAACCAATGCATCATCGGTTAAAATTTTAAACCTCCTTGTCGTGCACCATCTGCAAACGATTTTATCCTGCCACCATAGCGATACCCGCCTCTATCAAAAACAATGTTTTTTATATTTGCCGTTTTTATTGCATATTCTGCCAACAATCTACCTGTAAGAAAAGCCCCTTTTACGTTTCCGCCTTTTTCATCGGGTTTTGCAACATCCTTAAATTGCTTTGACATCGACGAAATTGTTAAAAGAACTTTGTTCGGCTGGACATCATCAATAACAATGGAACCATAAATATGTTTCAGGCTTTTAAAAACAACAAGCCGTGGTTTTTCTGCGGTTCCTTTTATCTTTTTTCTTACCCTTTTATGCCGAATTTTTCTTTTCTTTTCGGAATCTAATTTCATAATATATCCCCTTTATTTCTGAGCGCCAACCGCTGTTTTACCAACCTTATGTCTTACATATTCACCCGCATACCTAACATCCTTGCCCTTATATGGTTCCGGCGGATAAATAGCTCTCACCTGGGCAGCAAAACTACCAAGAAGCTCTTTATCATAGGATAAAATTTTTACAATAGTGTTTTTTTCAACCTGAACATTTATAGGTTTGGGTATATCCACCTCAACAGGATGGGTAAACCCAAGATTCATAATAAGTTTTTTACCCTGCACTTCTGCTTTAAATCCAACACCGTATATTTCCAAAATTTTCTCAAAACCTGTTGTAACACCTTTAATTTTATTAGCAATCAGTGTTCTCAATAATCCCTGAATAGCCTCAGTTTTCTTGAATAATTTTCTAAATCTGGCAGACGACTCAACAAGATTTATCACCTGAAGTTTCTTATCCTCAATATTAATCTGAAGATTGTCAAAAATCTCCTGCGTAATCTGTCCTTTTGGCCCCTCAATAACCATCGTTTTATCCTTTATCACAACCTTCACATCTTTCGGTATTTCAATAAATTTTTTACCTAATCGTCCCATATTGTTCACCTACCATATGTAAAATAAAAGTTCACCGCCAAGACCAAGCTGGGATGCTTTGGCGCTGCTCATAATACCCTTGGAGGTACTTAAAACCGCGATACCAGAATCTGATTTTTTTCTTTTAAGATTTTCAAGCTGAATATAAATCCGTTGGCCGGGCTTGCTTACCCGGCGAATTTTTAATATCGCGGGTTTCTTATTTGGATATAAAAGATAAACCCGTAATGTTTTTTTCCCATTACTTTCAATTACTTCCCAATCCTTGATATAATTTTCTTCTTTAAGCACCGTCAGAATATTTTTGTTTAATTTAGACAAAAACACATCACAATACGGCTTAAAAACAAGATTTGCATTTTTTAATCTTATAATCATATCTGCAACTGAATCCGACATAACCATTTTTCCTCCTTACCAGCTGGATTTCACAACACCAGGAATTTCACCATGAGAAGCAAGTTGCCGAAAACATAAACGACAAAGTCCAAATTTTCGTAAATATCCTCTTGGCCTTCCACATCTCCAGCAACGATTTCTTCTTCTCACCTTATATTTTGGTTCTTTTTTCATCTTTTCAAAAAAACATTTGCGAGCCAATGTTATTCCTCCCTTATAGGCAATCCAATCAACCTTAAAAGTTCCTTTGTGTGTTCTAATTTTTTCGCATTGGTAGAGATGGTAATATTCATTCCACGAACCTTGTATATTGTATTATAATCAATCTCAGGGAAAATAAGCTGTTCTTTTACGCCCATGGTATATGATGAACGTTGGTCAAAAGATGTGGGATCAAGCCCGTTAAAGTCTTTTACCCGGGGCAAAGCCGCTGTTATCATACGGTCAAGAAACTCATACATTCGTTCACCCCTTAGAGTCACCATAACCCCGCATATATCCCCTTTGCGTAGATTGAATGCTGAAATAGATTTTTTTCCGGACTACACAGAGGAACAGTTCAGGTGTCTGACAGAGAGTATTATTTCATTAAAGGATCAAAGAAGTATAACTGAGTTGTTGGAGGGAATCTGCAATTCACATATAAATGATATGATTTT
>CAZSTE010000184.1:0-2189 GCA_964609735.1 uncultured bacterium | reverse complement strand
AAGGTCGCTTTTCTTTATTTTACTGCCCTTTAGCAAATGATATGAATGAGGATTTTAGAAAATCCATCCATACCCTCCTTTGGAAAAGGAGGAAATAAAAATAAGGAAAGATGTGTTCCTTTACGGTGTCATCTCTAAACTAAAATCAATTGCCGACACAGAATGGGTAATAAATCCGGTTGAAATAAAATCAATATCCAAACCAAGGAATTTTTGTATATCTTTTGGCTTTATTCCACCAGAAATTTCAATCTTAGGCCTGGTTTTACCAACAATATTCAAATATTTTGTTATCTCATCGGTACCTGTATTATCAAACATCAATATATCCACACCTGCACGTGTCGCTGTCAACGCTTCCTCGCAGGACTCAACCTCAATTTCAACCTTTGAAACATTTGCTTTTTTCGCTTTTAAGGTTAACTCTCTTATAGCAGTTTTTCTATCAATCCCTTTGTGATATGCCCACAAATTGATATGATTATCTTTTATCAATATCATCTCGCTTAAATTCATTCTGTGATTAAACCCACCTCCAATTCTTACTGCATATCGTTCCAGCGACCGTAATGTTGGGGTTGTCTTTCTTGTATCAAGAATTCTAAATTTTCCCTTTGTTTTCTTAACGCATTTATTTGTAATTGTTGCAATACCTGATAGATGAGAAATAATATTAAGCGCAACCCTTTCTCCTGCCAAAATTGGTTTTAAGCGTCCGGAGATTGAACATACCACATGATTTTTTTTAAGCACAGCGCCATCACAAAAAAAATCAGAGAATTCTATATCTTTATCAAGTATTGTAAATACCTCTTTAAAAAATGGAAGCCCAGCAAGAATACAGTTTTGTCTTACAATGAGATTGGCATTGATTATAAAATTTCTGTCAAAAATAATTTCTGTTGTAATGTCTTTTTTCCCGATATCTTCTATAAGCGCATTTCCAAGAAATTTTTTTATGTCTTTTGTTATAGGGTGTTCCATAAAATTTTCCTATTGTCTGGCAATCTAAAAGCAAAAAATCCTTATTTTATCCTTTATGTTTTATTTTATAATATTTTTCGCTATATTCAAAAATCAATTTTCTTCTTTTATTTCGAAAAATCCATCCCTACCCTTCTTTATTATTCATCCTTTAACAAAGGGGGATGAGAAAAGATTTTAGGAAATCTCCCCCCGTTCCTCTTTAGAAAACAGGGGAACAAAAAAAAGGGGCGCTTAAACATAAGCGCCCCTGTATAAGCGATATCCGTAGATGTGTTAGAAGGCTACCTGCATTGTGGCGACTGCCTGCCATGCATTTTCTGTGTTGTTACTACCAAGGGTGTCGTCAACATAGTCGCCGGAAATGAGGTATCCAAGCTCAAGACCAAACGAAAGGTCTTCGCTATATGCATAATTAAGGGTGAGGTCTATTTCATTGCCAATACTTTCATCAATTGCACCAGGTGTTTCATCGGCTGTTAGGTTAAACCAATCAAGGGCAACTCCAACCTTATCTGTGGGTTGAAGACCAACACCAAGCTTAATAGACCTTACACCGCTTAACGAACCTTCGCCATTGCTGAATAACGCTGGATAAGCAATTTTGCCAACCCTTGAAGCAATGTTTGAAGGAAATACTGGCTGCCATGCCTTCCAATCTCTGGAATTGGCTTTCTGGCCGGAAAAATCAGCAAACATCGCTGATATTGTTGGGCTCATATTTGTCGCAAACTTATAGTCAACGCCAACCACTGCTGCCCAACCCTCATAATCGGCCTTTGGAGCCAAAAAGCCTGTTGCCTTATCTTCGCCAAGCTGTTTTGCATACTCAGCGGAAATATTAAGAGCTTCAAGCGGCTGCCAGCCAAGTTTAAGACCAACAGTATTTAAATCGTTTGCTTCCTGTGTGCCATTAACAGAAATACCATAGTTGACAAAGTAAGGATTGATAATAAGATTCTGTCCAGCCACATTTCCATTTATCACAACATCCAATCCATACAGGTCGCTGTCATTGGCATTTCCAATAGCACCGATAGCAGCGTTGTCATACGCTTCAGTAATCTTTGCCTTAAAGACAGATACTGTCACAGGCGCTGCTGTAAAGGCATAATCAAGCCTTATCGCATCAAATGCCTTCTGCAAACCATAATCATAGTAGTAGGATGTTGAAACCAGTCTGTTTAACAAACCTGCTCTGTATT
>CAZSTE010000183.1:0-2245 GCA_964609735.1 uncultured bacterium | reverse complement strand
AGACAGAAATACTTTTACGGGCTGCGTGGAAAGGAGTAAAAATTTCTTCTGTTTGTGTGTCTACGGTGTATAAAAAAGAAAAAAGTAAAATAAAGCCAATAAACGACACAAAAAAATTTTTTCTTATGTTGTTAAAACTTTGTATTTCTTATGGACGAAAAACCTGATTTTGCAAACCTAAGAAAAAGAATGGTTGACTTTCAAATCCGTTGCAGGGGAATAAAAAATGAAAGAGTGCTTTCGGCTTTACTAAAGGTTCCACGGGAAGAATTTGTTTCAGAAGAACTTAAACCCTGTGCATATGACGACTGTCCATTGCCGATAGGTTTTGGACAAACAATCAGTCAGCCATATATTGTTGCAATAATGACAGAGCTTGCGGAACCCGAACCCGGCATGCGTGTTTTGGAGGTGGGAACAGGTTCAGGATATCAGGCAGCCATACTTTGTGAAACAGGATGTAATGTTTTTTCAATTGAAAGAATTCCAGAGCTTGTAAAAACCGCAAGACGCACATTAAAAAAACTGGGATACAACGCAATAATTTATCTGGGCGATGGAACCTGCGGTTTTAAGCAATTTGCGCCTTATCAAACAATTATTGTTACTGCCGCTGCGCCCGATATTCCTAAATCATTGATTGATCAATTGGAAGAAGGCGGCAAAATCATAATTCCTGTTGGAGACCTTTTTTCTCAAACACTGGTAAGAGGTGTAAAAAAAAATGGAAAGCTTATAACAGAACATTACGGAGGTTGTCAATTTGTTCCACTAAAGGGAAAGGAGGGATGGAAAGATGAATAAACTTAAACCTTATTTTTTAATCTTCGCAATTTTCCCATAATATACCAGATTATTAACACAATAACCGCAAAAACAATCAGATACTCAAATTTCCTGTAATAGGTTGATATGCCAGTCCAGTTTTTACCAAGGAAAAATCCAACATAAGACAGAAAATATGACCAGATAAGAGAACCCATAAAGGTAAAAATGCAAAATCGCTTAAGATCCATTTTTGCAACGCCTGCCGGCAATGAAATAAAGGTTCTTATTCCTGGCATGATTCTTGAAAAAAATATCACGGAATCTCCATATTTTTTAAACCATCTTTCTGCCCTTTCATAATCGGCTTCATCTATTAAAAGATATCTTCCATGTTTATTGATCCACTGTTTTATCAAACGTTCCTCTGCCCAGAATCCAAGCCAGTATGCAAGAATTGAACCAAAAAGATTTGCAAATGCGCCAACAAAGGAAAGTATGTGGATATTCATTTTATTAAGAGAAACCAGATATCCTGCAAAAGGCATTGTGATTTCCGAAGGAATCGGGATAAGCGCAGATTCAAACGTCATCAGAATAAAAATACCGCAATATCCTGTTTTTTCAATAACAAAAATAATAAAACTTCCGATAGTGGAAAGAATATTTTCCATTTGGTTTATTTTACAAGATAATATAAAAATTTCCTAAACTATACAGTATAGCCGTCAGTTTGTCAAACATTCGCGCAACTATGGATGAAGGAATTATTTGCCAAATTTTTCTAAAAAAGGGTATTATCTTATTATCTATTGTTAATTCAAAGACCTATCAAAAAGGAATATATAATGGAAATAAATGGAAAAGAAGAGATAAGAAAAAAAATGGAGCAACTTTATAGGGATATTGCGCGATACGACGAAAAATATTATATAGAAAACAATCCTGAAATCAGCGATGAAGAATATGATAAATTGTTTCATCAGCTTGTATTACTGGAACAGCGATATCCTGAATTTGCAAAAGACGATTCTCCCACGAAAAGGGTAGGGGGAAGGCCATTGAAAGAATTTAAAACAGTGACACATAAAATACCCATGCTTAGCATTGACAATACCTATAATGATGAAGAAATAAGAGAATTTGATCATAGAATTAAAAAATTGCTTGCAAAATCTTCTGAATATTTTCTTGAGCTGAAAATTGACGGTGTGGCGGTGTCTCTGATATATGAAAACAGCAAATTGGTTATAGGCGCAACAAGGGGGGATGGTTTTGTGGGAGATGACATCACCGAGGCGGAGATCACCCAGGCCCGCAACAAAATCGCCAGCCAACTGGTTCTGAAGAGCGAGGTACCGAGCGGGCGCATGCGCTCCATCGCATCGCAATGGATATACACTAAAAAGTACCGGCCGCTCGAGGAGGAGATGCAGCGTCTGATCTCGGTGTCAGTCGATGAGATTAAGTCTCTGGCGCG
>CAZSTE010000182.1:0-2265 GCA_964609735.1 uncultured bacterium | reverse complement strand
GGGTAAGATGCCCGCCAGCGGCGAGATTCATGCCAAGTATTGTATTTTGCGGTTTTAACACTGAAAGATAAACCGCCATATTTGCCTGACTTCCTGAATGTGGTTGAACATTTGCATGTTCGGCGTTAAAAAGTTTCATAAGCCTCTGTCTGGCGATGGACTCTATGTTGTCAACAACCTCGCATCCGTCATAATATCGCTTTCCAGGATATCCTTCCGCGTATTTATTGGTTAACAATGAACCCACCGCAGCAAGAACCGCTTTACTAACATAATTTTCAGACGCGATAAGATTAACGGTTTCTTTTTCTCTTTTTACCTCATCTTTTATCAACTTTGCGATGATATGGTCAGTTTTCCATAGCATTTTTGATGTCCTCTTCTCTGATAAATGAAAAGTCTGCAAATCTTAAAAAAACATCGTTAAACATTTTAAGAAGTGCAAGACGGTTGTTCCTTAAATCCTCTTCCGGGCACATAACCAGAATCTTATCAAAAAAAGCGTCTATTGGTTGTTTTAATTCAGCAAGCAAACAGAGGAATTCTTTGAAATTGTTTTTTCCAAGAAGTTCATTAAGCCTTGCAAGATATATTTCTGCAATAGAAGCAAGTTTGATTTCTTCGTCCTGCTGTAATAATTCTTTTTTAAATGCATCAATATGTATGTTTTTTTCTTTCGCCTGTTTCAGGATATTGGCGACGCGAGTTACAGGAATAAGGATTGTGTCTACATTTGATGTTTCTCTAATAAAATCTTTGAACGCATCAAGCTTATAACGGGCTCTTAAAAAACGCATTTTTTCAATGGTTAACACCGCTGTTCTTAATCCTTTTGGAACTGATTCCGCTTCAAGATGTGCCTCAAATCTTTGCAAAAGAAAATTTTTTATTTTATTTTTTGCCATTTCCAGTTCAGATGGGGAAAACCCATACACAACAAAAATTTTATCTATGATTTTTGCGTAATCATAATCAATTGCTGATTTGTAAATTAGTTGGAACAATGTTGTGGAAATTCTTCGTAACCCGTAAGGGTCTTGAGATCCGCTTACATCAGTGTCTATGGATACAAAGCAACACAGGTAATCAATCCTGTCTATGATGCCTAGTAAAATAGCGCATTTGTCTTCAGGCATAGAATCATTGTAAAATCTTGGAAGAATATGTTGGGCGATGGCTGTGCAAACCTGGCGCGATTCGCCGGAGATATCCGCGTATATTGCCCCCATTGTGCCCTGTAAATCAGGAAACTCTTTTACCATTTCCGAAGCAATATCATATTTGCTTAATTCAGCGGCCCTGATAAAAATGTTTTTTTCTTCATCGGTTAAATTAAATATATCAGAAACAATAGAAGCAATTTTTACCAGTCTGTCGACCCTGTCTGCAATGGAGCCCCATCGTGGATGGAATATAATTTTTTCTAATT
The DNA here is from genome assembly GCA_964609735.1 of uncultured bacterium. GTDB lineage: Bacteria > Ratteibacteria > UBA8468 > B48-G9 > DTJG01 > DTJG01. The sequence goes on along the minus strand of CAZSTE010000182.1, from coordinate 836 downwards.
TTTCCTTGAATTGATAAAAAGGCAAAGATAGGTCGGAATCATAGAAAAATTGGGCATCAAGAATCCTTGTTCTTAAAAGATTTTCATAATTTTTGCTAATATCGGCGCCGGAATTCCCATCGCTCACAACAAAAAACTCTGGTTGGATACGACCCTGGCAAAAGATAGGAATACATCGCGCCTTTTCAATAATAATTTTCAAAACATCCTGCGGAAGATTATATTGCAGGTCAGGAAAGTGACAGCGGATAACACAGGGATACTCAACAAGATTTGCTAAATTTTCAGCAACGGTTTTGTTAAATATTTCGTTTTCTTTGAGCGATTTATTGATAAGTTTTATTATAAAGGTTTGTCTTATCTGCTCATCCGGAATGACAAATGCCTTTTCAATTCTGTCAAAATAATCCTTCCAGTTCCGGACGGATATTTTTTTAGGATATAAAAACCGATGACCAAATGTATAATGTGAAGCCTTAATACCTCCAAATTCTACCGGTACGACGTTGTTTCCGAATAATGCAAGAATCCATCGTACAGGTCTGTAAAATATTTCGTTAGATTGGTTCCATCTCATTCCTCTCGGGATATCTGTTTTCTGTAAAGAAAAAGGAATAATCTTTGAAAGAATTTTAATGGAATTTATAGATGGAATTACCTTTGATGTATATACAAATTTTTTTCCGTTGATTTGTTTTGTTTTCAAAGATGACACCTTAATACCCTGCGCTTTTGCGAAGCCATTTGCTGCCGGACCAGGCATACCTGAAGAAGTAAAAGCAACCTCGTACCGCGGTCCTATTATTTCTTTTTCCCCTTTCTGCGTATGAACCGGA
>CAZSTE010000181.1:0-2271 GCA_964609735.1 uncultured bacterium | reverse complement strand
CATTTCGGCCACGGTGGCAGCATTGCGGTTTGCTTTTTTCTTCAGTACAATGTAGTTGTTCTCAAAATCGTAACCGATATCGGTACCTGAAAAAGCTTCCTCCAAATATGCCGATACTTTGTTCGATTTATTTTGAAGCGTTACTTTTCGATTGGCATCGATTTCCAGATTGCTGTAAACCACCAAATAGTCGGTTTGCTTTTCAATTTCATTGATCAGTTGTCCAACGGTCATCGATTTTGTTTTTAATTCGATAACTGCCTCTTGGGCTTTTGTATCCAATGCCAGCAACTGAAAAGAGAAAACAAATAAAAAAATAAAACAAATTTTCATGATTCTGAATATAGCTTTAAAGGCTTCATTTTTTATTAAATAAAGTGTTACTAGAAATTTTATTTCCATATCTTTGTAACGTTAAAGTGAATACTAAAATTGATTTAGGTGTTTGCTTTTTAGAGGCGATGAGTGTGGCCGCACTTGTCGCCTTGCTTGTTTTATGGCTGTTCTTCTCTCATAGGCATGTTATTTTTTAATGCGTTAATATTTCATTTGGTTATTGTGATAATGTTGTTATCGGTATCCTTCTCCATTGTAAAAGGATGTATTTTCCTGATAATGCGCAGTATTTCATCGATGCCGTCGCGTTGACGAAATTTCCCGGTATATCTTACGTTGAAAATTTCGGGGTCTTCCACCCGAATAGTCACATCATAATAAAGTTGCAATTGTTCGATAATATCGAGCAGCCGTTCATTTTCAAAACAGTAAATACCGTCTTTCCAAAGAAAATGATTCGGATTCGTTATTTCACATATCGTAGCTTTTCCTCCTTGCAGGATTACCTCTTGATTGGGTTTCAACATAACCTGATCGGATTCGTTGTCATTCCATGAAATCTTTACAGAGCCTTCAACCAGAGCAATTCGAGAATAACCCGTTTTGGGATAATTATATACATTGAATTGTGTTCCCAGCACCTTTAATCGGATATCTTGTGATTCTACAATAAACGGTTTACGGGGATTTTTTGCCACATCAAAAAAAGCCTCTCCGGTTAGGGTGACTTTGCGTTCTTTACCTGCAAAATGCGAAGGATAAGTCAACGTGGATTGGGCATTGAGCCACACAGTCGTACCGTCTTGCAGCGTTATCTGTGCCCTTTGCCCTGCAGGGACATACAACGTATTGGTTGCTATTTCGCGAACGTTGTTTTTGGAAAAATATAAGGTCAAAAAAACGGTAGAAGTAATGAGCACAAGAGCAAAAGCCGCAATTTTACCAAGTGTTTTAAGGAATTCCCTTCTTCGTTTGGCCTCAACGCGGCGAACAAACTGACGAAAACTCACTCGAGCTGCTTCCTCATCCCCTTCATGCTTGGCAAGATGGGATAAAGCAAAAATATTTTGCAACCGAATATATTCTCCCTTCAACGATTCATCGCTATTGATCTGCTTCAATAATTGCAATCGTTCCGAATCTTCGAGTTCTCCGAGAAAATATTTCAGCAAGCGTTCATCCATTATTCCGTCATTCTTGTATTAATATAACGAAGGACTAACAAAAATCCGCCAAAGAAAATCAAAAAAATTATTTAAATGAAGAGAAAAATGAACAAAGGTTGGTAGTCTTTTAATATTTCTTTCAACTTGCGGTAAGCTATGGCCATTTGACTTTCAACGGTATGAATGGATATATCCAATTCTTCAGCAATTGTTTTTTGTTTTTTCCCTTCAATTTTATTCATAACGAAAATCTGACGGCATTTCTCCGGCGGCGATTGATTGGCATTAGCAATAACCGTTTCTATGTCGGTAGTTGAAAAAATATGTTCGTCAAACGCTTCCAACGATTGAAATTTCATCTGCAGAGCCAACTCATATTCTTCCTGCATCTTATTCGCTGCATTTTGCATAACCATTCGATGGCGAAGGAAATCGATACATTTGTTTTTTAGGGTTGTGAAAAGATATGACGCTAAATTGACAGAACTCGAAACAAATACCTTTCTCTCCCACAGATCGAGAAAGACATCTTGAACAATATTTTCGGCATCGGCTTCACGAATAACATATTCTTGAGCAAAACGTTTCAATCGCGGATAAAAAGAAAGATAAATTCTTTCAAATTCAGCGATAGTATTTTTATCGTTTTGCATCATTATTTTTTTGTTTTTTGTAAGTAACCGACCCCAAAAATACAAAAAAATTATAAAATCCAAGGAGGAAGAATGTTAATGCATAGCAGAACGACAAAAAACTCCATAGGATCATC
>CAZSTE010000180.1:1202-2322 GCA_964609735.1 uncultured bacterium | reverse complement strand
CACCAGCCGGGGATCTGATTGAATGTATTAAAGGAAACAAACAACCTCAAACACCTTTTGCTGTCATAGAAAAGGTTGCCCTTCTTTCTGATAAAATTTATCAATCATTCAAGAAAGAAAAAATTGAGAAGGCATAAAACTGGTCTATCTGCAATGAACAAGCGTGTTATTTCAAAGATGGGATGTCGTGTTTTTAATATCGCCCCTGACCCGATTCTATCTCTGAACTATACGACACTTTAACTTTTAAACCCCATGATAATTTGACAGCATATGAATACTATTATACACTTTGGCTAACCAAAGGAGGATTCATGAAATTTTCGAAAGGGAGTAGTATTTGTTATTTTTTAATTGGGATAATTCTATTTGTTTCAATCGCACGCGCACAAACACCTGGTAATTATCAAACAATCAATGGAAATCCTTTGAGAATTTATGCTTATGATGATGGAACAATTGGTGTGTACAGATATCAGGCAGATGAAGATGATTATGTAGAACAGTATTATGGTGGTAAATCCTGGGGTTCTGTGCTTTTCTTAAACGGAATAAACGGACAGACCTTCAATAGCTGGTATTTTATAGACTGGCATGATAGTGAATTTCCACAGTTCACACCTGTCAGCAATACAAAACCAAATGAATGGACTATCATTACTATTTTTGATGTCGGGAACACTGGCGTTCGTATAAAGCAAACCATCTCCTATACAAATGGGAATTCTTATTTCATGAAAAAATGGGAAATTACCAATGAATCTGGCACAAAAGCCGCTACCACATATACCGATTGTAGATTTCTTCATGGTGGCGACACATATTTTGCAGGAGATGATGGTTCACAGGGACACTGGGACGAAAATCTTGGTATGGTTTATCTGACGAATCCTGACCCATCTATCACCGGCATTATGGGATTTTATGGAAGTTTAACAACGCCAGCTGACCATTATTACGAAGATTATTATTCGGATGTTGGTGAAACTATGTTAACAGGACAACTTCCTGATACAGTCAACCCAAATTATGTTGATGCTGGATACGCGTTGCAATGGAATCGTGCCACACTTGCTCCTGGCGAAACATGGACAATAGTTGCTTTTGAAAAATGGACTGA
>CAZSTE010000180.1:0-1102 GCA_964609735.1 uncultured bacterium | reverse complement strand
ACAGACAATCTTACGCTTACAGTAACAAGCCAGACAGACCAACAGGTAACCAATCAGGATAGTGTTACGACCCGTGTTCCTGAAGAAGTAATTGAACAGTTATTAAAAGTTTATGGCGGCGGAGGAGGTTGTTTTATAGCCACAGCTGCATTTGGGTCATATCAGGAAAAACATGTGCGTATACTTCGACAATTCAGAGACAGATACTTAATGACCACCGGAGCAGGAAGAGCATTTGTCAGATTCTATTATCAACATTCACCATCAATCGCAAGGGTGATTGCTGGAAACAATGTTCTTCGTGCTATAACGAGAATTGCGCTTCTACCTGCATATTGCGTTGCTTATATCATGCTAACTGGCAAAATTGCTTTATTGTTTTCCATTATTACTATCTTGATGATAACTTTTGTCCTGAAAAGAAAGTTTTCAATATTCACCAGATAAAAAATTTTTGATTTTTTGCGGCGTGGGAGTCAAAAAATCAGGGTATTGAATTTTCGGTATCCTGATTTTTTTGTATGAAACCCGCCATTTTATCAGCATTGACAGAAAATGTTAATGGGATAGAATAAAAGAGTGTAAATCTGTTTCTTTCAATCAATTTCAAAACAGAATGATTTAATATAAAACATTGGAAATCTCTTTGATGTGACTCGGTTTTGCTACACTGGTATCGTTATCTGATAAAGCAGTATGACTGTTGAAGGAAATCTTTGAGGGAAAAATAGAAGTTTAATATGGAGAAAGTGTCAAAAATTGCGATATTCTCAGGCGAAACATCAGGCGACCAGTATGCATCACTTCTGGCATACCAGTTGAAGAAAATTTTTGCGGATGTTGAAATCATTGGCATCGGTGGACCAAAGTTACAAGCATCAGGAATAAGAATTATTGCAGAACATCCACTTTCAGGAACATTTGGTTTTAGCGCTGTAGCAAAAACTTTATGCAAACAAGTAAAGTTCCTTCATCATTGTATCAGAATAATCAAAAAAGAAAATCCCGACTTGATTGTATTTATTGATAATCCTGGTTTTAACCTGACCCTTGCAAAAAATCTATATGATTTTAAGAAAATCTACTATATCCCGCCAAAAAT
>CAZSTE010000179.1:0-2333 GCA_964609735.1 uncultured bacterium | reverse complement strand
GACTAACACAAATCCAGTCAGCAGGAATTTTTCTCCAGATAGTACCATTGGTTTCAACTGCCACAAAAAATTTTGCTTTTTTCAACATCCCAACAAGCATTGAAAAATCCTGAAGATATGGCTCCCCTCCAGTAATCACAACATTGGTAATACCTGGATATTTTTTAGCCAATCTCTTTACTGTCTTAACAATAGTTTCTTCTGTCATCTCATTTTTCTCTGTGAATGCCTGTGGTGTATCACAGAATTTGCACCTGAGATTACAGCCAGAAAATCTTATGAAAACCGCAGGAATTCCCTGCCTCCATCCTTCACCCTGTATTGAATTGAAGATCTCGCAGATTTCAAGCATCGTCAATACCAGCCATTCTCATACGCGGTATCATACATTGCTAAAATATTTTCAGGTGGGGTAATAGCCTGCAGGTTGTGACATGGGCCCAAAAAATATCCACCGTTTTCACCAAGAATTCTGATGTTATCCATAACCTCCTGCTTCACATCCTCAATAGTTCCAAAAGGCATGGTATGTTGATTGTCCATTGCGCCGTGAAAACAGATTCTGTTGCCAAAATCCTTTTTCAATTTTTCCCTGTCCATTCCCCTGCATCGCCACTGGACAGGATTAAGAACATCCATTCCACATTCAATCAAATCCGGCACAATATCCCTGATTGCACCATCGCTGTGAGTGATCACACATGCTCCATTTTCATGCGCAAGCGACATCATTTTTTTCATCCTGGGAAGAAAAAACTTTCTTATCGTTTCAGGCGAAAACAGCAGCGTCTCCTGTGAACCAAGGTCCTCTGCAACCATTGTTAGAAGCACCTTTCCAGGTATTTCTTCGTAGATACCCATTGTAATCCTGTAATAAAGTTGAAAGATATTCTCAAGGCAGTACTCAACAATATCAGGTTTTTCAACAAGATCCATCATCGCCTTTTCAAGACCACGCAATTGTGTGTATCTCAAAAAAGGTTCCATGCCGCCGCCATAAATCGGAAGATGTTCTTTGCCCTGAATCTGTTTTTTAATCACTGAACAATCAAACCAGTCAATTGAAGGAAATTTATAATTACTTTTTATTTCAGAAAGTGTTTCATATCCTGCCAGAGGATGATACACGCATTCAGAATAACTACCTGTCCCATAGGAAACTTTCTTATATCCACAGCCAAAAAAATCATAGCCCTCAGAAACTCGAGGTCCAACATAGGCAGGAAAAACACTTACAATCTCATCAACATGAAGTTTCTTAAAAAACTCAGAATTCTCGCTAACTCCGAGAAATTTTTTCATTTTATCAAGGGTTTCCTGAGTGGATGACCAGAAAAGCGGAATCCTGTCAGGTTTTTTTCTCTGTAATACTGCAGTCCAGCGTTCTTTTGGATTCATTGAATCATGCGACATTTTTCCCCCTGTTAAATTGAAATATTATACCCGTTGAGTAGAAATGACTCAAATGGCTGGTTTTGGACTTATTTGATTTTCTGAATGTAATCTTCTGGGAAAAATCATTCTGTTGTACTGACTAAATGCTTGTACTTGAATCGGTTTAATAACCACTTCTGATAACAACAATTTGGATTTATAACCTTACGGATTTTTGTATAACAAACCAAATAGACAAAACATCAAATCGATAATATTCTCTTCGTATTATAAGTTTTTCTGTATTACATTTTTTTCATTTTACCTGCGTCATCCACCTTAAAATCAATAACTTTCCATCCTTCGCCTTTTATCTTTTTCACAACGATATATCCTATCATAGTTGTAAGTTCTCTTCCCGCAGTAGAAAGTTTGAGGTCTACTTTTACATTTATTTGAGGTTCATTTACATCTATTAAAATGGGATATAAAATTTGAGTATCCTGCGGTAAATCTATAGTATAGTTGTTAAGATCATAGAACGCGCTATAGAAACAAGGTGGAACAGGATAGTCTTCTGCAATAATATTTTTAAAAATCTTTTGTAAATATTTCTTCCAACCTTCCAACCCAAATTCTCTAATTTTTTCATTTCCAATTGCTGCTGTGACATTATATTTAATCTGCTTAAGAAATTTGTCACATAAGTCCCGTATTTTATTGATATCTGTTAATATCTCCTGTTCTTGCGCTTCCTTAATTTTTTTGATTCTAACTTCAAAGTCGTACAATTTTTTTACTAAAAAAGCAGGAATATCTTCTGAATTTTTCTCAACAATTTTTTTAGCAAGGTCAAAAATATCAATTTTTGTAGAACCTCTTATTTCTTCCAATGCTAACAACTCAGTCGCAGGACTTATAGCAAAAATACCTATATCAGAAGATATCTTTTTATTTCC
>CAZSTE010000178.1:0-2353 GCA_964609735.1 uncultured bacterium | reverse complement strand
TGGGCAAAAACAAATATTTAGAGAAATCTTCGCAAAAACAAAACAAAAAAATGCAAAACCCGGTGAATACATTCAAAATCCAGATGGAACCTGGATACAAAAAAAATGAAAACAAAACTTTTGAATGGTTGTGAGGCATCCGCAGAAGGTGCAATATCTGCTGGCTGTAAATTTTATGCTGGTTATCCCATAACCCCTCAAAACAGATATCCAGAATACATGAGTGAAAAAATGGAAGAAACCGGCGGAATATTTATTCAGGCAGAAAGCGAGGTATCGTCTATAAACATGGTTTTTGGAGCCGCGGCCGCCGGGTTTAGATGTATGACATCCTCATCAAGTCCCGGCATATCTCTTATGCAGGAAGGAATCTCATATCTTTCTGGATGCGAACTACCTGCTGTTATTATAAATATGAATAGGGGCGGTCCAGGACTTGGAGATGTCACCCCCAGTCAATCAGATTATTTTCAAGCAACCCGGGGGGGCGGACATGGAGATTATAGAACCATTGTTTTGGCTCCATGGTCGTGCCAGGAAATATACGATTACACCTATATGGCTTTTGACCTTGCTGACAGATATCGTAATCCTGTGCTTGTTCTTGGAGATGGCCTTATCGCCCAGATGTACGAAACAGTAAAAATTAAACCGAAAAAAAGACGGTTCCCCAAAAAAAATTGGGCAGTAGATGGCTGTTCCGGAAGAAAACCAAATTCCTTGAAATCTCTTTTTCTTACGCCGGGGGTTCTTGAAGCCCATAACTGGAAACTTGCAGCAAAATTCGCAAAAATTGAAAAAAGAGAAGTCCGATTTGAAGAATACTGGTGCAATAACGCCCCATATATTGTTGTAAGTTATGGCACCTGCGCAAGAATTGCAAAAGAAGCGGTTGACAGAGCCAGAAAGGAAGGACTAAACATAGGACTTTTCAGACCTATATCATTGTGGCCGTTTCCATATCGGGATGCCGGCGCGTTTATTAAAAATGCTAAAAAAATCCTTGTGGTGGAAATGAACCTTGGACAAATGATTGATGATATAAAGATTGCCGCCGCAAATTCATCAGCGCGTCTATTTTTTTACGGAAGGCCGGGAGGGGGCGTTCCCGACCCTGACGAAATTTACAAAGAGATAAAGAAAAAATGAAGGTGATTTATCAAAAACCAGAAAGTCTCACATCCACAACCAGCACATATTGTCCTGGTTGCGGACATGGCATTATCCAAAAAATTATCGCAGAGGTAATTGACGAGCTTAACATACGAACAAAAACCATCGGCGTGGCTCCTGTGGGATGTGCGGTCTTATCCTATAATTATTTCAATTTTGATGTAACAGAAGCGGCCCATGGAAGAGCTCCGGCAGTAGCAACAGCAATAAAACGACTTCTTCCAAACAGAATTGTTTTTACATATCAAGGAGATGGCGACCTGGCGGCAATCGGCACAGCGGAAATAATCCACGCCGCAACAAGGGGCGAAAACCTTTCGGTGTTTTTTATTAACAATGCCGTTTACGGAATGACAAAAGGACAAATGGCTCCAACAACAATTCCCGGCCAAAAAACAACAACAACCATTGCTGGAAGAAATCCAGAAATACATGGATATCCATTGAGGATATGCGAACTGTTATCATCCATTGACGGAATACGATATCTTGAAAGAACAACAACATCGGATATCCCGGGAATTATCGCAACAAAAAAAGCAATAAAAAGGGCATTTTTGCACCAGATAGGAAACAACAAAGGAATGGCTTTTGTTGAAATTCTTGCAACATGTCCAACAAACTGGAAAAAAACACCTTCAGAATCAATGGTGTGGATTAAAGAAGTTATGGAAAAATATTATCCTGTAAAGATTTATAAAGAACCCCACGAAATAATAAAATGATTTTTTTTATTCCTCTTTCATTGCTGCTTTTCTTTCTGTTTTTTCTTATTCTTATTTTTCTTCTTGTTGTTGTGATACCCATTCAAGCGGTGAGGATTGCTCTTGAAAAACTTGGATTATCGCCTACTGTGGCATTTTTTGTTTTTCTGATTTCTTTGATAGGTAGTTTTATTAACATACCGCTTGCGGTAAAAACCGATAGCGGCTTTGCACCGGCATTTTCTTATTTACCGTTGTTTGTATCCAATGTTCCGGAAGAAATGCAGATTATTGCTCTTAATTTTGGTGGCGCTCTTGTACCAATATGTTTATGCATTTACCTTTTTTTCAAAACGCCTATCCTCCCAACAATTTTTGCCACAATAGTTGCAACCCTTGTATGTCACAATTTGGCAACGGTTGTACCTGGAATTGGAGTAACCCTTCCTGCATTTATTCCGCCGATTGTTTCGGTA
>CAZSTE010000177.1:0-2365 GCA_964609735.1 uncultured bacterium | reverse complement strand
GAATCGGGCGCAAGAGGCAATCGTTCCCAGGTCAATCAGCTTGCCGGCATGCGAGGGTTGATGATAAGGCCAACCAGAAAAGCAAGTGGAGGTTTTGGTGAAATTATTACAACCCCTGTTATTACAAACTTTAGGGAAGGATTACCACTTCTTGAATATTTTATTTCAATACATGGCGGAAGAAAGGGTGTTGTGGACACAGCGCTTAAAACATCCGATGCCGGTTATCTAAGCAGACGATTGGTCGATGTTGCTCATAGCGTAATCGTAAAAATAGAAGATTGTGGTACAGCAGATGGAATTTATATTAGCGCCCTTACCGATGGAGAAAAGGTTATCATTCCATTAAAAGACAGAATAGTGGGCAGGGTTGCTTTTGATCCCATTGTCGATATCATTTCCGATGAGGTTGTTGTAAAAGCCGGAGAAATTATTGATGAAGAAAAGGCATTAAAAATTGTAGACCTGGGAATAGAAAGAATAAAGATACGTTCAGTCCTTACATGTAAAGCAGAAAGCGGCGTTTGCGCCAAATGTTACGGAACCGACCTTTCACGCCAGAAACTTGTTAATCTTGGAGAATCTGTGGGTGTCGTGGCAGCACAATCAATAGGAGAACCAGGCACCCAGCTTACATTAAGAACATTTCATGTCGGTGGAACCGTTACACGGTCTATTGGACCGGCAAGAATTATCAATCATAGCGAAGGAATAGTCAAATTTTCACCAGGCTTGAAATATGTGAAGGATAGAAATAACAGGATGGTTGTTGTAAGTCGCGAGGGAAGCATTGACATCTATGATGAACGGGGAAGACAAATTGAAACAAATCCTATACATGCAGGCACAATTTTGCATGTGACAGATAATGCTAGGGTAAAGAAAGAACAGGTTCTTGCCACATGGGACCCTTATGCTGTTCCGATTATTGCTGAAAAAGAAGGTATAATAAGATATAGAGATATTGTACCGGGCAAAACAATAAAGGAAGAGTTCGATGTACTTGCTGGTGTGAAAAAGAGAACAGTTGTAGAGCATTATGAGGATATGGAACCACGCATAGAGGTGATGGAAAATATTATTTCACCTGTGAAAGGAAAGATAAAATTTAAAAATATAGAACTCGGTAAAAATGCTATAGAAGAAAATGGCAGAATAATTATAGACAGGCATATTGAAGATTCCAAACCAGAGATTGCCATTATAAATGCCCATAACAAAGAGATTGAAAATTATCCTGTGCCTATTTATACAGAAATTTTTGTGCAAAATAATCAACCTGTGGACAAAGGGGAAATTATTGCACAAAGGATTCTGAGTCGTCATTATCTTACTGAAAACACCAATATTCTTGTTGAAGATGGGCAATCTGTTTTGCCCGGGGATGTGTTGACAAAAACCCCAAGAACAGTGGGACGTGTGCAGGATATCACAGGAGGATTACCGCGCGTTTCTGAATTGTTTGAAGCGCGACCGCCGAAAAATCCAGCAATCCTCAGTGAAACAGAAGGAATTGTTTCAATACATTCTGAGGAAAAGGGCATAAGAACCATCAGAATAACAAATCAATCCGGTCAGGTAAAGGAATACAAAATTCCATACGGGAAACACTGTCTTGTGGCAGATGGAGACCATGTGGTAAGCGGTTCAAAACTTACAGATGGACCTGCGGTTTTGATTGATGTTTTAAAAACCCAGGGAGAAAAAAGGGTTCAGGAATATCTGTTAAATGAAATACAGAAGGTTTATAGAATTGAGGGTGTAACCATTAATGATAAACACATTGAAATTATAATAAGACAAATGCTTTCAAGGGTACGTATTACAAACCCAGGGGATACCTATCTTCTTGAAGGCGAAGAGGTTGATAGAATGAAGATACAGCAGATAAATGATTCGTTGCCCAAGGGTAAGAAGCGGGCAACCTATGAACCACTTATTCTGGGTATTACCAGGATTGCCTTAAGCAGTGAAAGCTTTATTTCTGCTGCCTCGTTTCAGGAGACGATAAAGGTTATTACAAATGCCGCAATAACTGGCGCAGAGGATCGTCTTGAAGGCTTAAAAGAAAATGTTATTTTAGGTAAAATTATTCCAGCAGGAACAGGATTTTTTAAAAGTATTATAAAAAAAGATGAAAAATTTTATGGTGGCGAAGAATTATTAAATAATAATTCCGCCTCAACAGAATCAGCAGAATCCTTATCAGCTGTTTCTATGATAACCGCAAGGAGAAAAAATGCCGACGATAAATCAACTAATTAGGATTGGAAGACATCCAAAGGTTAAGAAATCAAAATCAACAGCCCTTGATAAAAATCCGTTAAAAAGAGGTGTGTGTTTGTATGTAAAAACAATGACACCA
>CAZSTE010000176.1:0-2380 GCA_964609735.1 uncultured bacterium | reverse complement strand
TTTTAAGGTCAACCTGTTTTTTTTCTTCCTGCCCCTGAAACAGGGATATCTGTTTCAATAAAATTTGTTCATCTATGCCGGTCATTTTTGCCAGGTCGTGCACTCTGAGATTTTTTTCAATTTCATCCGGGATATTTTTTATTAGTTTTAAGATTTCCGTCGTTAATTCAGATTTGTCTCTGGCGCTCTCCAAGGAATATTTCTGAGCGCCGAATTGATATGCAAATTCAACAAAATCTTTTGACTGATTCAACATATTTTTCAGTGTTTCACAACCATAATTGTCAAGAAAATCTTCTGGATCAAAACCGGTTGGCATCACGCCTATTTTTACCTCAAACCCGGATTTAATGATTGATTCCAGACTGCGGTAGGCTGCGGCGTTGCCGGCAGAATCAGAATCAAAAACAAGCAGTATCTTATTTGTCCATCTTTTCAAAATTCTTAGATGGCTGTCTGTAAGGGCCGTCCCTAACGAAGCAATGGTGTTGGAAAAACCGGCCAGATGCATTTTTACAAGGTCAAAATATCCTTCCACAATAATTGAAAATCCTGCTGTTTTGATTTTTTCTTTTGCCCAGTTAAGTCCATAAAAAATATTTCCTTTTTTGAAAACATAATTTTCAGAGGTATTAAGATATTTTGGTTGTTGCTCGTCAAGACAGCGTCCCCCAAATCCAACAACATTATTTCTCCAGTCAAAAATCGGTAATATAACCCTCTGTTTAAAAACATCAGCATACCGGGTTTCTTTCTTAATAATAAGCCCTGCTTCTTTAAAATCTGAAATGGGAAGTTTTTTCTCTATAATATAATCATAAAGTTTATTCCCGGCTGGCGCGTATCCAAAAGCAAATTTTTCACACGATTGTCTGTTGATTCCTCTTTTCTCAAGAAAATCAACAGCGCCCACTCCATGGGTTGAATATAGCATCTGCTGGAAAAATTTCATTGCAATCTTATTTGTTTCAAAAATTGTTTTTTTCTTCAGGTCAATATCCCGGGAAAAATGATCCTGAGGTAATTCTACTCCAGCCATTTCAGAAGCCATTGTGGCTGCTTCTATAAAACTCAGATTTTCTATTTTCATCAAAAAACCAACAACATTTCCTCCTGCTCCACAACCAAAGCAATGGAAAATCTGTTTTTCGGGGCTTACATAAAAAGAGGGCGTTTTTTCTGCATGAAAGGGGCATATTCCTTTATAATTTCTGCCTGATTTTTTAAGGGCGACATATCGCGACACAACAGATACAATATCCAGTTTTTCAATTATTTCATCAAGTTTTTCAGGGGTAATCATCATTAGGCCTATTAATTGTTAGTTATCATATTATTACCTTACTTATACCCATTTTGACATTGACGTGTCAAGAGAACCAAAAGATTTCTCAATATAGCTGTTTCTGATGTATAATTTATATATGATATTGAAACCGGTTAAAGTAATTATTAGCACGATATTATTAATTCTGATTGGGTATTATTTCGGATTACGCGGTATTAGATTTTATGCTGTTATTTCAGAATCCATGCTTCCAACCCTTGAGATTGGCGATCGTCTGATAGGAGAAAAACCAGATCGCCTTAAACATGCAGATATTATTGTGCTTGACGATCCATTGGAAACAGGAGGATTCATTATTAAACGGCTTATTGGTATGGAAGGAGATACCATTGAAATAACAAATGATGGATTTCTTTACAGAAATGGCAAAAAAATTAATGAATCATATATAAAAGAAATTCCTTCTTATACTATTGATGAGATTAAAATAAACAAGGACGAGGTTTTTGTTCTGGGCGATAACAGAAATAATAGTTATGACAGCAGTATTGTAGGACCATTGCCTCTTTCCACTGTTAAGGCAAAAATTTTGATAAGATACTGGCCGATAAAACGTTTCAAAATTTTCTGATCATTTCAATACGACTTCACGCCATAAAAAAGTGCGGACCCTTGCAGATCCGCACCAGATAAAACCAACCACATATTACTTCACAGCAGATTTTAGTTCGGAGCCGGGTCTAAAAACAGGAATATTTTTGGCTGGAATTTTAATTGTGGCGCCGGTTCTCGGATTGCGTCCAGTACGTGCTTTTCTTTTCACAACCTTGAATGTGCCAAATCCTACAAGTGTAACCGGTTTACCCTTTTTCAAGGATGCCTTTATACTATCAATAACTGCATCTACAGCGGCTGCTGCTTCTTTTTTGGAACATACCGATTTTGCTACTGCTTCAATTAATTCTCCCTTATTCATTTAATTTCACCTCCTTCCACATTTTATTTTTTTGTAAATATAACATTAAGTTTTAAACTTGTCAAGTCAAGGGATGCAGTGATATAAAGCTAAGGGTTTTTGTTTAAAAATTTGTT
>CAZSTE010000175.1:0-2381 GCA_964609735.1 uncultured bacterium | reverse complement strand
AAGCACTCCCATTCCTGTTGATGAAAATTTCATGCCTGTATGTTTTAAAAAGGAATTCAAAACAAACAAAAATGCTATGGCATGGCTCTGGAAGGACCATACATCCGCGGATGAGGCAGAAGAAATAACAAATCTTGCAAAAAAAATAAGACCGCAGTACCTTTCAAAAATTGGCGGTGTGTACTCATCGGAATGGTTTTTTTCAAAGATTCTTCACCTTTTGAGAACAGATAAAAGGGTTTTTGAAGCAAGCGCGAGCTTTGTTGAACTTGCTGATTTTATTCCTGCCATGCTTACCGGTTGCAAAAAACCATCTGATGTGTTTAGAAGCATATGCGCAGCAGGACATAAAGCAATGTACAATGAACAATGGGCCGGCCTTCCAGATGAAAAATTTCTTATTGCGCTGGATCCGGCATTTAGAGGGATTAGAAAAAAACTTTATGAAAAGGCGTATCCTGCCGGCATAAAAGCAGGCGGTCTTTCCAGATACTGGGCGGATAAACTCGGTTTGGTTGAAAAAACAGCGGTAAGTGTGGGTGCGTTTGACGCGCATATGGGCGCGGTGGGAGCAGGAATAAAAGAAGATGTCCTGGTTAAAATCATGGGAACATCAACCTGTGATATTATGATTTTTCCAAAGGATAAAAATCTTCCTGATATCCCCGGTCTTTGCGGGATTGTTCCTGATTCTGTTATTCCAGGATTTATTGGACTTGAAGCAGGACAATCTGCTGTTGGGGATATATTCTATTGGTTTTTAAAAACCTTTCTTCCTGAAAAAAGAAAGGATATTTACAGCCATTATGCAACCCTTGCAGCTGGTATTAACCCTGGAGCCTCCGGACTTCTGGCGCTTGACTGGCATAATGGGAACAGAACAATTCTTGTTGACCAAAAGCTTACAGGATTGATTCTGGGATTTACCCTGAACACAAAACCAGAGCAGGTATATCGTGCGCTTATGGAGGCAACGGGTTTTGGCGCAAGAACCATTATTGAACAGCTTGAAAAATACGGTGTAAGGGTTAAATCCATTGTTGCCTGTGGCGGGTTGTCTGATAAGAATCCGCTTTTGATGCAGATATACGCTGATATTACAGGAAAGGAAATAAGGATATCCGCTTCAGGTCAAACATGCGCTCTTGGAGCGGCAATATTTGGAGCAATTGCGGCAGGAAAAGAAAAATCAGGTTTTGGTAGTGTTCAACAAGCTCAGATAAAAATGTGCCATTTCAAACAAAAAACATATAAACCAATCCAATCAAATCATTTAATATATAACCAGATTTATCAACAATATCGTAAACTTCATGATATCTTTGGAACACCTTCATATACAGAGAATCTTTATAATGTTATGAAGGATTTGTTAAAAATTCAATCTGATGCAATAAGCCGATTACAAACCAGATCACATTAATAAGATATTTATCGCCAATAAAAATAATATGTTTCTCAAAATCCCCCTTCATTCCTCATAAAGGGGGAAATAATAAAAAAAGAAAGACCTTTAATAAAAGGAGATGCTTGTCTAAAGTAATAGGGATTTCTTTTGTACTGCTTCTTTTGTAAAGGCGGGTAGGGGTGGATTGTTCAAATGATGAAGTGAAAATACGATTATGGCGCTTACAACTATTAGCAATAAAATTTTGACATGTAAAAAAATTTTTTGTAAAATTTTTTTCAATTTAACACAAGGAGGAAGAAATGAAAGCAAGAATTGATGAAAATATTTGCACTGGATGCGGACTTTGTTGCGATAATTGTCCAGAGGTTTTTGAAATGGGAGACACAACCGCCAATGTTATTGCTGACCCTGTCCCATCTGAGTACGAAGAAAAGGTGCGCGAGGCTGCAGAGAACTGTCCTGTGGATGCGATATCTATTGAATAAAAAATTCCATTTTAGATCCTATCTTTTTGGAAATATTTGGAAAAATGCAATTTAAGAAGCCAAAAATCTTATTATTGGTATTAAAAAATCACCTTTTTACCAACCTGATAGAGCGGTAGCCGTCTCATTTTTATTTATAATCTTTCATTTTTCTAAAAAGCGGTTGCGCATCTATAAAAAATAAAATCATTTTTGGTTTCTGTTATGTATAATCATTTTGGATGTATAATATTATAATAGATGGAAAAATTCAGGATGTCCTGAATTTTTGAAACAGATTATTTTATAAGAAGGAGCAAAAATGGGGAAAATAATTGTTGTTTATTATTCAAAAACAGGAAATACCGAGACGATGGCAAAAGAGGTTGCAAAAGGCGCGAGAGAAGAAGGAATAGAAACAGATATTAAAAAGGCGGAAGAAACAAACGCCGAAGAGCTTCTTAAATATGATGGAATTATTGTTGGTTCTCCAACATATTTTGGTA
>CAZSTE010000174.1:0-2384 GCA_964609735.1 uncultured bacterium | reverse complement strand
CTCTGTAATCGCATTGAGTATGATGCCACATGAAAGCGGTGCAGTCATCTACTTGTTGAACGATATCGGTATCGTATGCATTTACGATTTTGTAGGGAATATTGTTTTCTTTACAATATTCAATCCAGCCATCTAAAAAAGATTCCGGCCGATAATGAATCGCTATTTTTATTGTTTTTTTAAATACTCCCTTATTACTTCTTTTGACAGATCTGAATGAGCCTCGCACCTTATTAAATTAAAAAAGAGGCGCAGCACCTTTTCGTTTTTGAAATTTATTCCTGATTTATTTAATGCACTTCTCACGTATCTGTTTCTTATAAAGGAAGTGGGCGACCAATAATTCAAATATTCCTTCGATTTCAATGAGATATACTGCTCCCAAGATTGCTCCAATAAGGTTTCGTCTTGAATGATCTTGGCATATGATTGTACTCTATTCAAAATCTCTTCTTTTTCCTTTTCTTTCGGCAAATACAATTTAAAAGTTTCTTTTTCTTGGCAAACGGGATGCAGTGTCGTTTTCAATTGATCATCCTTCCATTCAATTTCCAATATCAGCCCTATATACCAATCCGGATTGCCAGCATTCATTGTGAACAAAAAGTTACCTAAACTATAATAAACAGGAACGCTTTTGTAATTTTCATATCCACCAATGCAATGGGTGTGGTGTCCAACAATGGCATCGGCACCGTTGTCGGCGTAAAAACGATATTGCTTCTGCATACGAGGGCTTGGCAAATTGTAATATTCGTGTCCTCCGTGGATGATGCAAATCACTTTATCGTGGTTGGCTTTAGCAGCTTGTATTTGTTTCACATTATCGATAATATCGAGAGGATTGGCACCGCCTTTGTTCTTTTCGGCTATTGACCATTCGTGTTCGCAAAAGTTTAGAATGGCAATTTTCAACCCTTCTTTTTCGATAGTAAATGGCTGTGATGCTTCGATTAAATTATTCCCTGCCCCAACCCGGTCAATATTGTTTTTTTTCAATGCATGGAACGTGTCGATTAATCCTTGTTCTCCGTAATCCAATATATGATTGTTGGCAAGGGTAACCATATCAATATGTAATTGCTTCAGATACGGAATTACTATATCTTCCGAAGAACGCAAATGTGGCCCAGTTTTGAGTATTTTGTTCTTGGGGTCATCCGCAGTTATTGGCGATTCAAGGTTTACAATCCTATAATCGGCAGAAGCAAATAATTCTCTGACCGGCTTATCAATCAAGGGCTGATTCTTAAATATGTCGGAAATAAAAAAATCGCCTGCAATAAGGATGTTCATATTGTTCACTTTTTGGAAATTATCTGAGCACCTCTTTTACCATCCTTTTTAAATAACTCCTTAAATAATAGCACCTGTTTTTCATCTTTTTTCTAAAAACGAGATAATGGTATTTCTTGTCTGTCCACTTATCAAAATCATCCCACATTTTAAGGACTGCATAATGATGCTCTTTACTTTTTTCTTTGTTTTGCGTCGACATACTCCAGGAATTTTCGGTCATTATTCTATAAACGCTCATTATTTCATCAATATAGGCCATTTTTCCTCTTGAAGCGAGTATGAGCATAAGGGGTAAATCACCTACCGGTGCTTTTGCCATCCACTCAGGCGGCTCGATTATATATTCGCGTAAGAAAACCATAGAGTTGGTTGCCATGAAGCCGCCTCCCCCAAGAATAGCATCTTTTATGTCGAATTTTTTATCAGCTGGGATGTGTTTTGGTTTCTGTATATAAAACCTTGCAGGATTTTTGGCATAAATGTGTTTTGAAGCATGAAAGCATAGCGAGCAATCAGGATTTGCTTCCAAAAAATCAACTTGTTTTTGCAACTTGTAAGGGTCTATCCAATAATCGTCACCTTCGCATAGAGCGATGTATTTGCCACGGGCACGCGGGTATACAAAAACCGGATATGGATTTATTCCTTTAGAATATTGATTTTCCGTTTGATAAATTGGTTTTATTATATCGGGACATTTAGCTTCATATTCTTTAATTATATCTGCCGTCCCATCCGTTGATGCATCATCGTGAATCAATATTTCAATAGGAATGGTTGTTTTTTGCATCAAAAAACCTTCGATAGCATCGCGAATGTATTTTTCGTGATTATAGGTGATGCAACAAACACTTACAAGTGGCTTATTCATCATAATTCGCATTGTTTATAACAAATAACATTTTTTCATCATCGATCTTTTGTTGAAAGATAAATCCACATTTTTCATATGATTTTATTGCAGCAATATTTTTAGGATTAACATATAAATATACTTGTTTTAGTTTTAATTCCTCAAAAGCATATTTTAATAGTAATTTTGTGGCTTTAGTTCCAATACCTTTTCCCCAAAATTCTTGTTCCCC
>CAZSTE010000173.1:0-2398 GCA_964609735.1 uncultured bacterium | reverse complement strand
AGCCCTGGTAAAGAAATTAAACAAAATACAAAAATAAAGGTAAAAGATATCAATGGAATGATGTTAATTGTTGAACCCATAGAGGACATGAAACAAAATGAAAAATAAAAACACGCACTATGAAGAAAGCTGGAGAATTTTTAGAATTATGTCGGAATTCGTTGATGGATTTGAACTTTTTGAAAATATCAATAAAGCGGTAACCGTATGGGGTTCAGCACGGATACCGCCTGAAAATATATGGTATAAGGAAGCTGTAAAACTTGGAAAATTGCTTGTAAAAAACCATTATGCTGTTATTACCGGCGGCGGACCAGGCATTATGGAAGCCGCCAATAAAGGTGCGTTTCTTGCAAAAGGCACATCCATTGGACTGAATATAGATTTACCCATGGAACAAAAACCAAACAGGTATATTACTCATCTTATTTTATTCAGATATTTTTTTGTAAGAAAGGTCATGTTTGTTAAATATGCAAAGGCATTTGTTGTTTTTCCCGGGGGATTTGGAACGCTTGACGAATTCACAGAAGCAATCACACTTATCCAAACACAAAGGATGACTAAATTCCCTATTATTCTCGTTGGCAAAAAACACTGGGAATTATTGATAAAATGGATGGAAAACTCTCTGGTTCGCAGTGGGTATATTGCAGAAAAAGACATAAAAATATTCAGTATTGTTGAAACAGCCGAAGATGTTATAAAAAAAATTAAACAGTTTTACAAAAAAGATTAATACATTTTTTAATTTCTTTCATCAGATGGTCAACCTTTTTCCTGGTTTTACCTTCAACAAAAATCCGTACTATTGGTTCTGTGCCTGACGGCCTGATTCCAAACCATACATCATCAAAATCAATTCTCAATCCATCCAGACGGCTTATCCTGCCGGAGGAAAAATTTTCTTTAAGATGTCCATAAAGACCTTCCAGATTTTTTTGAGAAAATCTGATTTTTTTCTTTATAAAATAATAATGCGGAAACTGTTTCAGTATTTCTGAAAGGGTTAACGATGTTTTTGCAAGCATTTCAAGCGTAAGAGCCATTCCCACAAAACTGTCCCTTCCGTAATGAAATTCTGGAAGGATTATCCCGCCATTACCCTCACCACCTGCTGTTGCACCAATTTTTTTCATTTTTTCAACAACGCAAACCTCTCCGACCCTGCTGCGAAACACACGAACCTTCGCCCTGTGACATATCTCATCAATAAGTTTCGTTGTTGCAATATTTACCACAACAGGACCCTTTTTTCTTTTAAGCATCCAGTATATAAGCATTGCCAATCCATATTCTTCACTCACACACATTCCATTATTTGCAATCATTGCAAGTCGGTCGCCATCAGGATCCTGCGCAAAACCGATATCGGCTTTTTCCTGTTTCACGGCCTTTGAAAGTTGAGTAAGATGACTGGGAACAGGTTCTGGATTATGCGAAAAAACGCCAGGAGGTTCATTATTAATCATTACAACATCGCAACCAAGCATTTCAAGAAAGAATTTTGAATATAAAGAGCCAACACCTTGCACAGGATCCACAACAACCTTAAATTTTTGCTTTTTTATCGCGGAAACATCAATACAGTCCAGGAGGTCAGAAAAAAATCTATTCATAAGACCGCTATCGGAACAATAACATCCTGGTTTTTTGCGGGTTTTATTTTTTATATCCCTATAAATTCGGAAAAACGATTGAGATTGTTTCAAATTAAGAAAGGTTCCAGAAGAATTAATTAGTTTTATTCCATTATAATCAACAGGATTGTGGCTGGCAGTAATAACAGAACCGTAGAATCCGGATGTTTTTTCCACAAACCATGTTAATGCCGGCGTTGCAACAATACCAAAATCATAAACATCCCCGCCCATTCCTAATAAACCCGCCATAAAAGATAATTTGATGACATCTCCACTTAATCGTGTATCCCTTCCAATAGCAATATTTTTTCCGCCTGTCCATAATCCAAAGGCCTTTCCCAATAAAAGAGCATCCTCTTGTTTTAAGGTTTTTCCATAGATTCCTCTTATCCCGGAAATACTGATAATCAATTTGTCCATTTTATATAATATCTGGCGGTATTAGATATTTTGTGATTCCATCGTTTTTTAATTGTTCAATGGTAATTGATTCCTCTATGTTAAACATTCCAAGTTTTGTTCTTATAAGGGCTTGCTGGGTAGCACCGCAACCCAGTTTTTTCCCAATATCCCTGCATAATGCCCGGATATAGGTTCCTCTTGAACAAACAACCCTGAAAACAATCATGGGTATTTCTATTTTTTGCACCTCAATCTCATAGATAAAAACCCTCCGTGGTTCAGGTGTTATAGAACATCCCTGTCTATAAAGTTTATACAACCGCACCCCGTTTTTTCTTAATGCTGAAACACAA
>CAZSTE010000172.1:0-2416 GCA_964609735.1 uncultured bacterium | reverse complement strand
GGAGTTTTTATCGCCAATCAAAACAACCGGCAGATTTTTCTTTAAAAAGAAGTTTCCAAGGGTTCCCCAATATTCATCTGGCCATTTTTTGGTTTCCCATTCAGATGACGCAGAAGGATGAAAAACCACATACCGATGTGGGGCAAGATGATATTTTTTAAGAAAAGAAAGAAATTGCTCCTTTTTTTCTTTGGAAATCCATATTTGCAGATTACCCTTTATTTTAATCCCAGTGGTTTTTTCCCAGAAGAATTTTTGAGATTCAACAGGATTAAGCCCATATTGTTTTTTGACGGATTTTGTAAGAAAGATTTTTCCAAACAATTTTTTATATAGGCCAATTCTTTCTTTACCGTGGAATAAAAATCCATAAAGGTTTGTTTTGAGATTTCCCTGAAGATCAACAATCGTTTGAAATTGCATTTTTTGTATCTGTTTTACAAACCGAATAAAACGAAAGATGTTTTTTCCTGAAGGTAATACAAGAATATTTTTTATAATATCACAATCCTCATATATTTCTGCGTACTGTTTTGAGGTGAGAATATAAATATCGGCATCAGGATAGATATGGGATGTTGCGTTTATTGAAAAAGAACAAAGCACAATGTCCCCGAATGCTCCTGTTTTTATCAAAAGGATTTTATGCTTTTTCTCCATCTAAAGAACCTCTTTATAAACCCTTATTGTTTTTTCCACCATGCCTTCAATTGAGAAATGCCGTAAAACAAAATTTTTCCCATTTTCAGCGATTGTTCTTATTTCTTCAATGTTATTAATGGCATATAGTATTGCTTTGACAAGAGCATCAACATCGTCAGGCGGAACAATCAGCGTTGTATCTGTTTTAATAAATTGTGCTTTTTCAATACCCCGCAATGTTGTTATTACAGGTATACCTGCTAACTGTGCTTCATAGACACTTCTACCCAGCCATGGTATTTTTTCTTTTATAAACGGTTCCGTTTCTGAATGTGGGGCAACAAGAAGGTCTATTTGTGGTAAGAATTCAAATGCGCGGCCGGTTAAAAATGTTGTTTTTACATTCAGGTGGTTGTTAAGGATTTCAAGGTTTTTTTTATATGGGCCTTCTCCAACAATATAAAGATTTATATCTGGCCTGTTTTTTTTAATCTCTGCTATGGCCCGGATTAGATTGTGGAATCCCTTGATTTTTGTTAATCGGCCAATGCCGGCAATGATAAATCCGGAATGATTCTGTTTTTGAATGTTTAAATAAGGATGCGATTGTATTCCATTATGGACTACACGAACATTTTGAGGATTTGCCCCAAGTTTTTTTATGGCAAAATCAGCCAGGGCATCGCTGATTGCAATAACCCTTTTTCCTTTTGCAAGAATTTTGCTATAAGGAGGAAATTTGCAATAGCCGTGAATGCTTGTAATAAATTCTGTTTTTTGATTTTTTTTTAAGGCGTAATAACCAATCCACGCAGGAAACCTACTTTTGCAGTGAAGGATATCAGGTTTTTCTTGTTCTAGAATCTGTTTAAGTTTTTTTGTGGTTTCAATGAAGACCCGGAGTGTTTTTTTGTTTGTAGGCAAATTAATCCAGCGAACCTGTTTTGTTTCTAAGAGTGGAATATATCGGCCAAATCCTGATACCACTGTTGTATCAATTCCGTGTTTTTTCATTCCGCAGGCAAGGTCGTATGTCCCTTCTTCAACTCCACCGATATCCATTTCAGGTACCATGAGAAAGACTTTCATTTTATTCAAACAGGAAAAGCTGGTTACCCTCGTCAAGAATAAGACGGGATGCTTCAATAACCTGTTGCGGATTTATAGTATTAATGCAGATATGGTTTTTGGAACATCGACGATTTTTATTGCAGGGAAAGCAATCCATATTGCTATGAATTATTACATAGCGAACGCCTATGGGACCGTATCTATATGGATTCCCAGGACCAAATATGGAAACAACGGGCGTTTTCATTGCGCAGGCCAGATATAAAAAAATACCGTCTCTTGTTATAGCAAGATTTGCCCTGGATAGGAATGCTGCGATGGTTTTTAGGTTTGATACACCCGACATGTCAAAGATATTATCCGGAGATTTTGTAGAACTGATAATTTTTTTGATAAAAGGGTCTTTTGGGATTCCAAATAATAAAATCTTCGCATTATATTCTTCAATGATTGAATCACAAACCAGTGAATATTTTTCTTCCTCCCATCTGGGGCTGTTAATATCGCCTGTGTGGATGGCAACAAGCGGACTTGAAGCAGTTATATTATTTGTTTTACAAAATTCTTTTACTCTGTCTTTGTCGGTTTCATTAACAGGGAAATACAAACCGATTTCCTGCGGTTTTCCAAAAATTGGTTCAATCGTTTTTAAAACATTAACGCTTTCATGGGTAAAAAAGCGATCCGCAAAAACTGTTCTTTT
>CAZSTE010000171.1:0-2439 GCA_964609735.1 uncultured bacterium | reverse complement strand
GTCATGATAAAGATTTGCACCTGTTGCAACAATCCAGTCAACAAAACCTGCTTCTATAAGCGGGACAATAGCAGACATTCCAAACCCCGCCGGGGTTAGAGCGCCTGCAAGGCTCATGCCAACCACAACATTATCGTTAAGCATTTTTTCCGTAAACAATTGACAACCCTCTCTAAGACGAGCCGAATTATAGGCAAGAAAGGTTTTATCAACAATCTGTTCAAGGGTTTGTTTTCCTGTAATTGGTTCAGGCAATATTTTATCTCCTGAGAGATATCTGGATTTCCGTGGACATCTTTTTTTCCTCATCCAATCAGGGATATCATTCAAATTTTCCCGTATCCTATGCTCCCGCTTCATAAACACACCTCCTATGTTTGTCAAAACAATAAACAAAAAAATTTAGCGTCTTATCCTATTTTTTATTGTAAAATCCCGCCAAATAAATTGTCAAAAAGTTTTCAGAATTAATTTTCTATTAAACAACAATTACATTGGCGCCCGGAAGACTGTTAAAATGTGTCGCTGTTGCAATTGAATATGCTCCAATATTTTCGATATACACAATATCTCCAAATTGAAGCTCCGGTAATTCCTCGCTGAGCGATATTACATCAAAAGAATCACAGGTTGGGCCTGCAAGCGTTGAAAGTTGGGTTTGGCCATTTTTTAAAACCTTGAACTGATATTTACAATGGTCGTAAACAATCCCTGACAAACATCCATATACCCCATCATCAAGATAATACCAGTGTTTGTTATCCCTTATAGATTTTCCAATCACCCTGGTAATAAGAACGCCGGCAGGACCCACAAGATATCTGCCAGGTTCTGCTATTACCTTTACATTCTTATCAAATAATCTGTCTATCTCAAAAGAAATTTTTTCTGCCATTTGCGGAAATAGTTCAGCATCATTGTCAGAATAAGCAATTGGGAATCCGCCGCCTATATCCAAAATATCAAGATATATTTTTTTAAGCATTGCGTCCCTAAAAATTATGGATGAAATTTCAAGGGCTTCAATGAAATTTGCGACCTCAACACATTGAGAACCCACATGAAAACTTATGCCGGCTGGTTTAAGGCCCAGTTTAATTGCCTTTATCAGCAATGCCAGAGCATCAGAAGGTTCAACGCCAAATTTTAATGATAATTCAACAACAGAACCAACATTGGGCACCTTTATTCTTACAAGAACACGAGCGCCCGGATGGTATTTTGCTATCTTAACCAGTTCATATTCTGAATCAAAGGTCATAAGATTTATTCCATTTTTTCTGGCTGTTATCAATGATTCTGGAAATTTTACCGTATTTGCAAATATTATCTTTTCTGGTTTTGCACCGAGTTTCAAAACAGTTTCAATTTCATTTTTAGAAGCAACATCAAAACCAAGACCTTCTTTTATAAAACATGTTAATATTGGAATAGAGGGATTGGCTTTTACAGCATAATACGGTTGGACCCGTGGAAGAAAATCTCTAAAGATTTTAGCCCTTTCCTTCAGCCTATCCAGCAAAATAATAAAAAGTGGCGTTCCGTGCCTCTTCACAAAATCTTTTATATTTTTTATATTAATAACGTCTGTCACAAAATCTCCTTTATGGATTCTATTCCCAATCCGTCTGTTCCAATTTATAGTAATAATTATATCATACGCATATCTGTTTATGTTTTACAAGATAATATATTAAACATCAAAACAATTAAAAAAGCAGGAAGCTTGCGACTGTAAAATATATAAGCAATCCACTCACATCCAGTATCGTTGAAATTAAAGGACTGCTGACAATGGCAGGATCAAGATGTATTTTTCTCAATATGATTGGCAAAAGGCTTCCCACAAGATTTGCCCAGATTGCAATCAACACAACTGAAAATGCAAGAACAATGCTTACAGAAAGATTTTGTTTCCATGAATAACTCCATAAAAAAAGAATAATTCCCATCGCCGTTCCAAGCATCACACCAACAAAAAGTTCCTTTTTGATGACATTAAACCACTTTTTGGGCGTAAGATCCCCTGTAACCAATGCTCTTATTATTAATGTCGCAGACTGGGTACCAATATTTCCACCTGTTCCTAAAAGTGTGGGTATAAAAAAAGACAAGGTAATAACCCTTCCAAGACTGTCCTTAAATAACGAAATAACATTTCCTGAAAGAAAACCAGCAACGGCAAGGAATAAAAGCCACATTATTCTTTTTTTAAACAATAGAAAAGAAGAAGTCGTTGTATAGTTTACTTCAAATGGAATAACGCTGGCTCCTTTTTGTATATCTTCTGTTACCTCATCCTCATAAACATCTATAACATCGTCAATGGTCACAACACCAAGCAAGACATTTTGAGAATCCACAACAGGCAAAACATTCAGGTTGTATTTTTTCATCATGTGCACGGCTACTTCCTGATCCTCAAACGCTGATATAGAA
>CAZSTE010000170.1:0-2452 GCA_964609735.1 uncultured bacterium | reverse complement strand
ATTCCGCTTGCTGTTTCTCTTAAAGAACCATTTGAAATTCGCGGAGAGGTATATATGCCAAAACTCGATTTTGAGAGATTAAACAGAGAAAAAATAAAAAACAACGAAGAACCATTTGCGAATCCGAGAAATGCTGCTGCTGGTTCCTTAAAACTGTTAGATCCCAAGCAGGTATCAAAAAGACATCTCAGATTTTTCCCATATGGAGGGTTTTTTCAAAAGAATATATCAACCCAGGAAGAATTGTTAAATTTTATCGAAACCCTCGGATTTACTGTCAATCCACACAGAAAATTAGCAGTAAATATAGAACAGGCTATAGAATTTTGCCATATTTGGGAAACAAAACGAAACGATCTTCCATATGCGATTGACGGCGTTGTGATAAAGGTAAATAATTTAAAAGACCAAAAAATATTGGGAGCAACATTAAAAAGTTCGCGATGGGCTGTTGCTTACAAATTTCCGGCAGAACAGGCAACAACAATAGTAAAAAATGTTATCATACAGGTTGGAAGGACAGGTGTGTTAACCCCTGTGGCGATTCTTGAACCGGTTCACCTGTCAGGAACAATTGTAAGCAGGGCGACCCTTCATAATTTTGATGAAATTAATCGGCTTGACGTTAGGATTGGAGACAGGGTATTTGTTGAAAAGGCAGGCGAAATTATACCCAAGGTTGTGAAGGTGGTTAAGGATGTTCGAACAGGCAATGAAAGGGTAATCTATCCACCACAGACATGCCCGGTTTGTGGCAGTATTGTGGTAAAGGATAAGGAAGAGGTTGCATATAGATGTCCAAATGTTAGTTGTCCTGCGCAGATAAAAGAACGAATATTACATTTTGCCAGTCGCAGAGCAATGAATATCCAGGGGCTTGGAGAAAAACTTGTGGATATGCTTGTTGAAAAAAAGCTTGTTAATGATTATGCAGATCTGTATACACTTACCCAGGAACAACTGAAACCCCTTGAAAGAATGGGTGAAATTTCAAGCAGAAAATTGATAAACAATATCCAGGCTTCTAAAAACGCAAATTTTGCAAACCTGATTTATGGGCTTGGAATACGTCACATTGGAGAAAGAGCAAGCGAAGTGCTGGCAGAAAATTTTACATCCATTGATGAGCTTCAAAATACAGATGAACAGGAAATAGCAAAGATTCCTGAAATTGGTTTAGTAGCGGCGCATAGTATAAAAGAATTTTTTTCAAATGCGGCCAATCGCCATCTTATTCAAAAACTTAAACATGTAGGGGTATGTCTTGAACAAAAAAAACCAGCGAAAAAAACAGGCGCGCTAACCGGGATGAAATTTGTAATCACAGGAACCCTGAAAAATTTTTCAAGAGAAGAAATGAATGCAGAGCTAAAAAAACATGGCGCAAAGGTATCTGACAGTTTGTCAAAAGAAACAGATTATCTTATTGTGGGCGATAATCCGGGTTCCAAACTTGAAAAAGCGAGAAAATTTGGTGTTAAAACAATATCAGAAGAAGATGTGTTAAAAATGATCGGGCAGAATGAAAAATCATGAATTCGCAAGATTACCCATTTACTATTTCACGATTAATTGTGGGTTGTTTTCAAACAAACTGTTATATCGTTTTTTCAAGCCATAGAAATGCTGTTGTGATAGACCCAGGAGATGAAGAAGAGAAAATTATTGAATATATAAAAAAAGAAAAACTTAATGTAAAATATATTATAAACACCCATGGCCATAGCGATCATATTGGCGCAAATCATATAAAAAATAGACTGACGCCGATGCCGCTATTAGCAATTCATCAATTTGATGAGGTTTATCTTACTGATGCAGCGCTGAATTTGTCCGAAATATCAGGCATTTGTTATAAAGAGATAAAACCTGATATCATTTTGAATGATAATCAAAAAATAATTGTGGATGAAAATCTTGTGTTTGTTGTATTGCATACGCCAGGCCATACGCCTGGCAGCATAAGCCTAAAATTGAATAATTATTTATTTTCAGGTGACCTTATTTTTCCACAATCCGTTGGGAGAACAGACCTTCCAGGTGGTGATGAAAAATCCCTACGGCAATCATTAAAAAAAATTTATTCTCTTGATAAACAAACAATTATACTGCCGGGGCATGGAGAAAAAACAACCCTGAACACAGAAATAAAAACAAATCCCTATTTAAGATTATGCCTATGAACAAAAATCACAATCTTAAGAAAACAATTGAAGAATTTTTATTGTTTTTATCTGTGGAGAAAAACCTCTCGGTAAATACGTTGAAAGCCTATGAAAAAGATCTGGATAGGTTCTATAGATTTCTTTTAGGCAGAAACATTTCTTTCAAGCAGATAAAGGCAAAAAATCTTATGGAATTTGCCATATTTTTAAAGAAGAAAAAGCTTGCTGGTTCCACAATTGCGAGAAATATTTCGTCAATACGGGGAATGTATAAATATCTTGCTGGC
>CAZSTE010000169.1:0-2469 GCA_964609735.1 uncultured bacterium | reverse complement strand
AATTCCCACGGCTATCGCATGTCTTAAAGGTACTGGTATAGCATCCATCATTGCTTCACGCAATCCTGCCATTACAAGAATAAATACAATAAATCCATCAAGAAAAATAAGACCCATTCCAACCTGCCAGGAAACACCTTGTCCTATAATAATGTTATACGCGAGAAAACTATTAAGACCCATTCCAGCGGCAAGAGCAAGAGGAAAGTTTGCAATTATTCCCATAAGGATTGAACTAATTCCAGCAGCAAGAGCCGTTCCAACAACACATGCGTTGAATGGAACACCGGCATTGTGCAAAATAACAGGATTCACAAAAAGAATGTAAGCCATCGTGAGATAAATAGTAATCCCACCCCTTATCTCCGCAGTCCAGTTTGTTTTGCGTTTTTGAAACTCAAAATATCTTTCAATTCTTTCAAGCGTCATTTTTAATCGATGATTGATAAATAAATATTTTTCTATCTATTATATTACATCTTTTTTTTAAACCGGGTAAAAATTCAATATTCCCCAACAGTGACATCATTAAATAAATATCGTTGGCTCTTTGAAAAACGGCAATAATAAATTATTGATAAAATTATATATATAAAACAAAAAATTTTTACGTTATGGATAAATATGGCGCAATCAGGTTTTATAACCACTATCAGGTCTCTTAAAAATCGCAATTATCGGCTTTTTTTCTTCGGTAATGGTCTTTCGCTCATCGGAACATGGATGCAATCAGTAACCCTTGGATGGCTTGTATATCGGTTAAGCAATTCGCCATATATTCTCGGCATCACGGGCGCGCTTGGAACATTGCCTGTAATGTTATTTTCAATATTTGGGAGATACGCCGCGGATCGAATGAATAGATTTAAACTTCTTCTTATCACACAATCCTTCGCAATGATCCAGGCATTGTGCCTAGCAATATTAACACTCACAGGAACAATTAAGGTTGGTCATGTGTTTTTACTTTCTTTTGTGCTTGGCACAATTAATGCATTTGATATTCCTGCAAGACAATCATTTGTGGTTAATGTCGTTGAAAATAAAGAAGATATGCCCAATGCGATCGCGCTTAACTCTTTTCTTGCCAATGGCGCAAAATTGATAGGTCCATCCATTGCCGGTATTCTTGTGGCTACCATCGGCGAAGGTATGTGTTTTCTTATTAATGCTCTTAGCTATATTGCGGTGATCGTGGCACTTTTAATGATGGATGTTTCACATATAACCAGTGATAATTTTCATATAGAAAAAAAGTATGTTATCAAAAAACTTCAGAATGGGTTTATGTATGTTAAAAATTTTAGGCCTATTCGCATTGTGGTTTTATATATTGCATATTTCAGCATATGGGGCATGCTTTATGGCGTGCTGATACCCATTTTTGCCAAGGAAATATTCCATGGGAACGCAAAAACATTGGGATTTCTTGTGGGTAGCGGCGGCGTGGGCGCAATTATTGGAGCAATATATCTTGCTTCAAAATCAATCCATAAGGGATTGGGCAAACTTATTCATACATCAGGCATTGTTTTTGGAATAGCCCTTATCCTATTTTCTTATTGCAAGGTTTTCTGGCTTGGTCTTGTACTACTTGCAATAGTTGGAATGTGCATGGTTCTACAGTTTGTTTCCGCAAATATCATATTACAAACCCTTGTGTCTGATGAAAAGCGGGGAAGGGTTATGAGTTTTCATACCCTTGCTGTTACAGGCACACAACCGATTAGTGCATATCTTGCAGGATTGCTGGGTAAAATAATTGGTGTTCAAAACACAACACTAATAGGCGCCATCTTGTGTATTGCTGGAAGCCTTGCATTTAGAAAAAACTATCTTTCTTTTATAAAAAATCAACAGAACACAAAGCAGGCTGAGCTTATCAAACAAATTTTTATCGGTTAGATTTATCAGATGTGATACCTGTTGGTAATCGGCATTTTTCTGTCTTTTCCCAATGAACGGGCGGTAATTTTAATGCCCGGCGGCGCTTGCCTTCTTTTATACTCGTTTTTATCAACCATTTTTATTATTTTTTTAACAAGGTCTTCATTAAAACCTGCCTTTATTATGGCTTCAACATCTTTATTTTGTTCAATATACATATTCAAAATTTTATCAAGAATATTATATCGAGGCAGGGTATCTGAATCCTTTTGGCCTGGTCTCAATTCTGCCGTTGGTTCTTTCACAAGTATGTTTTTCGGAATAATGCCGCCGGCTGAATTCCTGTATGCGGCGATTTTATAAACAAGGGTTTTTGAAACATCCTTTATAACAGCAAAACCGCCAGCCATATCGCCATATAACGTTGCATATCCTGTGCTCATTTCTGACTTGTTGCCGGATGCTAAAACAAGATAGCCAAACCTGTTTGATAAAGCCATAAGAAGATTGCCCCGTATCCGCGCTTGAAGATTCTCCTCGGTAATATCAAAAGGCATATTTTTAAAATAGGAACGCAATTTA
>CAZSTE010000168.1:0-2478 GCA_964609735.1 uncultured bacterium | reverse complement strand
CAAAACTTCCGCCATAGGATAAACGTTTAACAGTATCTGCAAGATATATTTCCGGCTCTTTAATATCAATAATAGCCGTATCAAATTCGGTTTCTTCTATTCCAGATTTTATATTTTTTGTATGAAAATAAACCCGGTTTTCAAGATGAAAATCCCTTATAAGATTTTCTGCTTTTTTTGTAAATTCAGGTCTTTCTTCATATGTGTAAAGTTTTCCATTTTCTCCAATCAGATGGGCAAGGACAAACGTCATTGCTCCTGAACCCGTGCCAATCTCTAAAATTTTCATTCCTTCTTTAATGCCCAGCTTCAAAACAAGATACCCCGCGTCCTTGGGATAGATAATCTGGGTGCTTCTTTTGACATAATGAAGTATAATTTCTTCAAGCGATGGGAGAAAAAAATAAATCTTATTATTTGTATTGGTTATAATATAATCGCCGCTTTGTTTGTTTATTAATTCCTCCAGATTTATATTTCCCTTGTGGGTGCTTAAATGGCGGTTTTCAATCCTTACAAACCATTTTTTCCCATCCTCAGCAATGAGAGACACAATATCACCGTTTTTTACTGTTTTCATTGCACAACCCTTCTCTTTCAATCTCGCTGAATAAACATCCGCAATATCTCTGTCTATAGACATTCCATTTTTTTGCTATTTCCTGGCCTTGTTGATAATGACTGCGAAGGTCCATTGGCAAAAATTCTATGCCGTATTTTTCAGCAGTTATCTGGCCAATCTTTTTGATTGTTTCCACATCCTGATGCGTGCTGTAAAGCATTGTTGTTGTAAAAATTTTGATTCCATTTTCTCTGGCAAACTGGGCTGTTTGTTCAAGACGAATTTCATAACAGGTTTGACAACGCAATTCTTTATTTTTCGCAATCGGTGTAATTAAAGAAAACCACGCCGCTATATTATATTCCATATTCCAGGCAATATCTTTGCCAAGTTTTTGAAAAACATAGCCCGCGTTCTGAAGCCGTTTTTTATATTCCTTGTATGGATGAATATTTGGATTAAACCAAAATCCACGCGGTTCAAATGTTTCTTCAAGAATCATAAAGGGCATAATAGCGCATACACCGCAGCAAACATGGACAATTATTTTATCCTTCATTCCGTGTTGTCTCCCATGTGTTGAAAAACCGTACAATCAAAATATGGTTTTGCAAATACCAACATAAATCCTGGTTTACAAATTATTCTCTGAGAAGACCTCTGCCTGAAATGTAAATAGTTCAGTGTCGGGTTTTTTCCAGGCATCAGGTTCAATGCCTGCCTTGTGGGCGCACAAGGCAGATAAAAACTCTTCTTTTGTCCAGCCGGTTTCTTCGGCAACCTGCGGAAGGAAAACCCCCATATAATTTCCTTTTCTAACGATTACCCCGTCTCTTCCAAGCACAATGTCATCCGGGGATGAAATTTTTTTCGGCGCGGTCAATACAGAGATTTCTATTTCTATTTCTTTTAATTCACCTAAATTTACAGGAGTAAATCTTGGATCCCGTATCGCCGCTTCAATAGCCATTGTTTTTACAGCGTCAACAAGAGGTTTTTCCGGGATAATGATGCCAATACAACCGCGAAGTTCCCCATCCTTTCGTAGTGTAACAAAAACACCCCTTTTTTCTATAAGGGCAGGGTCTGTAATTTTTGGCAATTCCAGCTTTTGCCCGGCAAGAAAACATTCAATTGTTTTTCTTGCAATGTTCAAAAGAATTTCTTTCTGTTTTTTATTCAACATTACTCCCCCAATTTTATGTTTTTCTCGACAACCTCAAAGCTTGGTAATCATTTTACCACATTTCTGGCAGAATGTGGCGCTATATAAATTAGCGTGAGGCAAAGATATTTACACTCAAAACCGTTAGAATATGCCCATTGATCATTAAAACAATCCTTTATAATTTCAAAAAGGAAAGTGATAAAAATTTTATTTTTCATTCATAATTGAGTTAATAAATTCAAGCATTCTTTGATAATGCGTCCCCTGCCAGTATATTCGGCCGCAGATTTTGCAATACGAAAAATTTTTCTGTGTTTTTGCAACATATTCAGGAATTTTTTCTATGACATCTTCGGGATTTTTAGGTTCAAGCGCTTCATTACAGACATTGCATCTGGAAAAGAATTTTTTTCTGTCCCACTCAATACCTGTTTTATCCTTTATTTCTCTAAGCTGTTGTTTAATGTTTTCGCTTTCAATAAAAACACACAACCATTGATTTATTCTAAAAAAACAACCATCCCGGGTAAGGATGGTTCTTTCTTCTTTTTTTGCCTTCCATAGTAAAAAATATTTATCTGATCCAGAAAAATATTCAGTGTCAAAACCAAGAATTCTTAGCCATGTTGCGAGCTTTCCAAGCATTCCATCAGCAATAAACCTGCAGCTTCTATTATCCGCCATTATATAAAATTATTAAAGAAAAAGTGGAGGATAAGGGATTTGGCGGCCTCGTTTCCCACGACAA
>CAZSTE010000167.1:0-2494 GCA_964609735.1 uncultured bacterium | reverse complement strand
TATAACGTTTTGCGTATATACGAGGTACGCCTTAACGAAATTTCAAATTATAAACAAATGCTTGTAGGCGTATCTTGTATATACGCTGTTATAGGCAGTGCATTTTTAGGGTTCAGCTTTCCACCCATTTTAAACGGAAGGCAAAAACAAAATAATTTCAAAATGAAAAGTATAGTTTTAATATTAATGTTGTGCGTTACTTCAATAGCAAATGCACAAGAGAAACAAGTAGATAATTTCAAAAAAACAGATGAAGTTCTTTCTGAAATAGTAAAAAAAGCACTAACAGTTGCTGAAAAAACAGGCGATTTTGTGATTGAACAAACTCCCTTACTGTTGCAAGAGTTTTATAGGTGGCATATCGCAAAATCAAGTTTAAGTATTTTTATTTCACTTTTTGCAGTAATACTTATACTTGTTTTAATGAATAAGCATAGTAAGTATGTAACAAAAGAAGAGTTAGATATGTCTGATGCAGAATGTTTTTTCCCAAGAATATTTGGTTGGATTGTTTTTTTTGTAGCAACTGGATTTTTTATAAATTATGTTTATGATTTAGCATTTATTTTATTTGCTCCTAAACTTTATTTAATAGAATACTTTGTCAAATAGCAGAGGTGTCCGTTGCATTGCCTATAACGGTTGTATATACGCAAGATTGCGCATATATTCCAATAAGTAACGCTTATATAATCAAAAAAAAATAATTGATAAAAAAAACTTGTCGGTATCGAAAAAGGCACGTAATTTTACGATTAAACCCCAAAGAAAGCCCACGTGTTTCAACCGTGGGATGAATTTGGTTAATAATTTTGTTTAGATATTTGGATACTTAAAATAAAAGTTATATATTTGCATTGTTTATATAAGATATGTTAAAGTCAATAAAATACGAACTTAATCCTACCAATGGACAAAAGCAGATGCTAAACCAAGCGTTTGGAAACTGTCGATTTGTTTATAATTGGGCTTTAGATAAAAAGATTAAAGCGTATCAAGAAGATAAAAAAACACTTTCTTGTTTTGATTTGATGAAAGAGTTAACGTCATACAAGTAAAAAAAATGTTTGGGTGGGTTAATCTTAATTTTGATGGTGAAGCAACAATACATACAAGCGGTGTTTGTGATGAACGAGAAATAGCCTTGCAAAGAATTGACAAACATTTTGAAGGTAATACATCAGTTCAAAAAATAGAGTTTGAATATGTCAATAAGTAGCGGTCTGTTAGCCTTGCAGGTAACTTACTTATATGCGAAACAAAACTTCGCTTATGCAACCAAATAGAGTGGCTAAACGAAGCTTTGTCTCGCTGTTTTTTAAACAACAAATATATTATATTATCTTCATTTACCAAATACTTATTAGAATTACAAATGATTAATTAACCGATGAAGCCCTGCTTTTGATAATACCTTGTTAGGTGCAGTGCTTCTCAAAATTTTAAATAAGATGGCAAAAGTTATTAGAAAAGTTTTTAAGATTGATACACTTTCATTGCACGAATGTGATGATGGTTATTACTTGTATGATTATGTTGTTGGAATGAATATAGCTATGAGGGCTAAAACTGAACAAGACGCTTACATTGAAGCACTATTGTATTATCAAAGAAAACTAGTTAAAGCAAAAACCGATTACAAAACTTTGAATGATAAGGTTGAGAGTTTTTTATCTCAATTTGATAGGGACGATGATTAGCATTGCATATAACGTATGGTGCTTGGCGAAGGCTGGGGTAAATAGTACAAATGTTCAAATTAAAAACAAATGATAGTAGATAGCACAAATGTTCAAATAAGCACTGATGCCCAGCTTTTGCCAAGCACGTGTTACCCGCAGTTTTTTCTCGGAGATATTCAGATTTACAACGGTAATAATATAGATGTTTTGCAAAATTTAGGGTTGGATTTATCGAAGTGTATTTTTGTAAGCGACCCCCCATTTAATATTGGCTACCATTACGACCAATATAATGACAAAATGAATGAGGACGATTACTATAATTGGTTGGCTGATATTTTCGGAACTAACAAACAAGTGATTATTCATTATCCTGAATACTTGTATAAGCATAGTTTTAATATTGGTTTATTTCCTGATAAAGTTGTGAGTTGGGTTTATAATTCAAATACTGGAAAACAGCACCGAGATATTGCGTTTTTTGGAGTGAAACCTGATTTTAGAAAAGTAGGACAAGATTATAAAAACCCAACTGATAAAAGGATTGCTAAACGAATTGCTGATGGTAAAACCGCAAGACTTTATGACTGGTGGGAAATAAACCAAGTGAAAAATGTTAGTGCCGAAAAAACAGCACATCCTTGCCAAATGCCGTTGAAAGTGATGGAAAACATTATAGGGATTTTGCCTGATGATTACATTATAATCGACCCATTTTTAGGAAGCGGAACAACGGCATTAGCTTGTCAAAAATACAACCGTAAATTTATTGGAATAGAATTAGACCCTAAATATTTTGAGATTGCAAAACA
>CAZSTE010000166.1:0-2514 GCA_964609735.1 uncultured bacterium | reverse complement strand
CTGCTTTTTGTTTTCTTTCTTTTTGGTCTAAAAGCATTCTGGGCATTGCCTGAATTTGGAGCGCCTGCTATGGAACGGATTTCTTCAGCCCCTTCCAATGGCTATATTGAGTCTGGTTTTAAACAAACAGGTTCAGGCAATATTTTGATGGCTATTCTTTTGGATTACAGGGGACTTGATACATTCGCTGAATTGTGTGTTTTGTTTGCGGGAATCTGGGGGGCTTTTGCAATAATGCGTGTTTACAGCCGTAAGAAAAAAACAAGAAGCAACAATGAAAAAAAATAAACAGTCGGGTATGAGCGTGATTGTGCAAAATACCACGCGAATGGTTGAGGGGCTTATTTTTCTTTTTGGAATTTATCTTACTGTATATGGCCATCTCACTCCTTCCGGCGGTTTTTCAGGCGGTATTGTTTTTGCCTGTGTGTTCATATTGATGACCCTTGCCTTTGGAAAGAACAGTGTATTGAAATTTCTTGGCAAGACAACAGCGTATATTTTTAATTGTTCTGCTGCCTTGTTGTTTCTGATAATTGCTGCCTGTGGATGTTTATTCAATGGCGCATTTTTTTCAAATTTTCTTGAAAAAATGTTTCCATCCGCAAATTTTAGGATTTTTAGCGCAGGATTGATACCTGTTTACAATATTATAATTGCTGTTAATATTGCAGCAGGATTGTTTATGGTGTTTATTATCCTTGCCGTGAGAAGGGTTGTTGAAATTAATGGCAAACGGCGGCTTATATCCACTGAACTTTTTGATAAAACCGAAAGGAAACGATAATGGTTTATACATTATGCTTTGTTCTTTTTGTTATTGGGTTGTACGGGGTTACCTGCAAGAAGAACATTGTAAAAATTATTCTGGGATTTTTGATTATGGAATACAGCATAAATCTTTTTTTGATTTTGCTTGGATGGAGAAAAAACGGCGTTGTTCCGGTTGTGGAACCAGATACAATCATGCAATGTTTCGCAATAAAATCGGTTGACCCATTTCCTCAGGCGATGGTGCTTATTTCGATTGTTACAGGACTTGGAATTTTAATTCTTATGGTTGCGCTTGCAATACGGCTGTACCAGAGATATGGGACCTTTGATATTACCGAAATGAACAGATTAAAAAAATAGGAGCAGAAAATTAAATGAGTAATCTTTCTTTGTTTATATCCATACCTGCTGGATTGGCTTTTTTTATTCCAATGGTCAGCCGAAGAATTAAATGGTTTCCGGATATCGCTTGTTCTGTGACCACCTTTATTCTTTTTCTTCTTTCATTACAAACCCTTAATCAACAATTTATATATGAAATGGGCGGATGGCCAACTCCGATGGGCATTGTTTTTGTCCTTGATGGTTTTAGTTGTATGATGTTGATTATCGTTAACCTTATCGGGTTTATTGTATCCTTGTTTTCGGTTGATTATATAGAGAAAATTTATACATCCAAGCTTCGGTATTATTCCCTGTTGCTTCTGGTGATAACCGGAATAAACGGAGTGATATTGGCCGGCGACTTTTTCAATATGTTTGTTTTTCTTGAACTTGCCCTTATTGCTTCTTACGCCCTGGTGGGATTTGGATGCGGAGCAAAAGATTTGGAAGCATCTTTCAAATATATGGTTATCAATCTGCTGGCTTCCTATTTTATTTTGCTTGCGATCGCCCTGCTTTATGGAAAATTTGCAACTGTTAATATGGCGCACACCATTGCACTTATGCAGCAATATGGAAAGGATAATATCGTTATTTTTGCCTTTGTTCTTTTTCTTGTTGGGTTTGGAACAAAAGCAGCTATTGTTCCATTTCATGCGTGGGTTCCGGATGCGTATACATCTGCGCCAGCCCCTATTTCCGCCCTGCTTGCCGGCGGCATTATCAAAGGGCTTGGAATATATGTTTTAATGCGATTGACATATAATATATTTGGTATGAGTCCTTTGATTTCAAACCTGTTTATTTGTTTTGGCATCATCTCTATCGTTGTTGGGGTATTGATGGCTCTTGGCCAGTGGAATTTTAAGAGATTACTTGCCTATCACAGCATAAGCCAGATGGGTTATATAATGCTTGGTTTTGGACTTGGAACACCTCTGGGGATTCTGGGTGCGGTGTTTCATCTTTTGAATCACTCATTATTTAAATCTTTATTGTTTCTTAATTCAGGAAGCGTTGAATATGAAACAGGAATACTTAATCTAAAAAAGCTTGGATGTCTTTCCCAAAAAATGCCAGTTACCGCGGCGTCTTCTTTAATAGCGTCCTTTTACATTTCAGGAATCCCGCCATTTAATGGTTTCTGGAGTAAGCTTATCATAATTGTTGCTGCTGTCCAGGCAGGCAGGCCTTTTTCTGCATTATGGGCTGTTATTGGTAGTATCCTTACCCTTGCCTCTTTTGCCAAGATACAGAGATATGTATTTTTTGGCAGTGGAGAAAAATTTGATGAAAATTCTACAAAGAATATAAAAGAAATTCCTTCATTAATGAAAATGTCTGTGCTTATTCTTG
>CAZSTE010000165.1:0-2569 GCA_964609735.1 uncultured bacterium | reverse complement strand
ATACCACACCGAAGAAAATCATAACCGACGACGCCGCTATATTAAATGGCAGCATATTAAAAAATATTCTTGCCATTGCATAAACGCCAGCAACCTTCACAAAAAGTCCAGAACTCATTGCAGGCAATACTGCGGGCGCGGCGGTATATGCATCCGGCATCCAGGCATGAAATGGAACAAGTCCGCACTTAAAGGCAAAACCTGTGAGAAATAAAACCACACTGAATTTTGAAACAAATCCTGATTTTGCAACATTGTTTATAACCGTTGTTCCTGTATTTACAAATATGCCGGCAATGCCAAGAAGAATAAATGACGAGGCAATTGCGGATAAAACCAGATATTTGAAGGCGCCCTCTGTTGAATATTTTGTTCCGCCAAGGGATACAAGCCCATAAGACGCAATTCCCGCTGCTTCAATAAATATGTACATTGTAAAAAGGTCTGATGTCAAAACAATTCCATTCATTGAGCCAACAAGCACAAGAAGTATGGCGTAGTACAATGATTTTGAACTGTACCTATCAATATAATTGATAGAAAAAAGGCCAACAGCCAACGCCACGATAGATATGGTGAAAACCATCAATACGCTAAATCCGTCAATAACAAGGTTAATATTAAGATTTGCGCTGAACCATTGAATAATATGACTGTATTGGCCGGATTGAAACCATGGACACGAAAGCGTAATAGCGGCGCATAGCAATAAAAAGAAACAAAGATTTGTCAAAAGGTCTGGCAAAACATCCTTTGAAAATCTGTCAATAATCAACATAAATGAGGCTATAATAAACGGCAACCCCACAAAAACGAATAAAAGCATGAATCACATCTCCTTAAAAAATAAACACAAATACTGCAATCACAACCATTCCCGCAAAAATCCATCCAACATAATTGGAGAGAAATCCCCTATGAATGGCTCTTAATGCATCTATTATTTTATGTCCTGATTCAACAATAAACTTCTCGTATATCCAGTCAGAACTTCTATCAAATCCCCAGTAAAGGGCAAGCGCGAAAATCCTGACAAATTTTATTGTTTGTTCATAGATATCAAAAACTTTTCTTTCAGCAAGCTGGTATATGGCATGGAAAACCGGCATATTATGCACAACCTCAGAAGCAAGATATGCCTTTTTATTGTTTTTCAGCCAGCCATACCTGTGAAGTAAAAATGCGGCGATAAGACACAAAATGGTTATGCCGGAGGTTATATTGAATAAATTAAGTGGATGGGTTGCGGGACAATGCATCTGTTCCACAGAAACAAATCTGGATATTGTACCAAGAGGCATATTGCCACATAAACCAAAC
The DNA here is from genome assembly GCA_964609735.1 of uncultured bacterium. Lineage (GTDB taxonomy): Bacteria > Ratteibacteria > UBA8468 > B48-G9 > DTJG01 > DTJG01. Next base: position 1,249 of record CAZSTE010000165.1, on the reverse strand, counting down.
AGGATGCATAAAAATGTGGGTATAATCATTGGTATCAACATGGGCAATCCCACCTCTTTAATTGGAGGAAGCGCGTTATTTTTTTCTCCAAAAAATATTGAATGCATCGCCTTCAAAAACGAAGCAAATGTAAAAATGGCGCCTATCCATGCGGCAATGGCAAATATCTTATATCCTGTGGCTAAACATCCATCTATAACCATTTCCTTGGATATATAACCATTAAGCGGCCATATTCCAGATATAGCGCAGGAACAAATAACAAAACATAAACCGGTAATAGGCATCTGCCTGTAAAGCCCGCCGAGCGATTTCAGTTCGGTTGTTCCGGTTCTGTGTTCAACAGCGCCGGCACCCAAAAATAGCGCTGATTTATATATGGCATTGTTAAGCATATGGAATATTCCGCCGATAATACCGATTCCAATACCTGTACCAATTCCAAGAATCATATATCCCACCTGGCTTATGGCATGATATGAAAGAAGCCGTTTTATATCCTTCTGGATAAGGGCCATACACACAGCAACAACTATTGTTAAAGCGCCAAGTATCATTAATCCCATAGAAGCGCCACTTCCGGGCATAAGAGAAAATAAATCAAAACAAATTCTTACCAAAAGATAAATACCGATAAGCTTCTCAAACGCACCGGGCAAAAACGCCATAAACCCCACAGGCGCATCAATTGCAGCATCAGGAATCCAGGTGTGAAATGGCAGGGCCCCCGCCTTTCCGGTTGCGCCAAGCGCCATTAATGAAAAACTTAAGATGGCTACATTTTTTAATGCCACAGGCGAAGCAGGAAAATCAAACGAACCGGTAATTCTCCAGTACAAAATTACCCCCAATATAAAGCAAAAATCGCAGAATCCCACAAGAATAAATCCTTTAAGCGCGGTTCTATGGGAATTTTCTTTGCCTCCAAGGCATATAAAAAGATAAAGCGTAACAAGCAATCCTTCCCAGAAAAAAAGAAGCACCAGCAATGAATTTGCAAGAACCGCGCCTGCCGCAAAACCGCAGGTAATCAAAAGATACGCAATAAATTCGCGAGATTTTTCATTAACCATTTTTTCCGAAACATAAAGGGTAATAAGAAAGGTAAAAACTGAAATCCACAAAAGGATAAATCTGCTAAATGCAGACAACCTCAAAGAAAAATTCACTGTTGAAAAAAACCAGCCTGAAACATAAAAAAGGTCTCCGGCTTTATAAAAATTCACAATGCCAATAAATAGCACAAATC
>CAZSTE010000164.1:0-2576 GCA_964609735.1 uncultured bacterium | reverse complement strand
GCAAAACAGATATTGCAGGATAAATTAGATAGGATAGATAATAAAAATGGTTGAAAGAAAAAAATTAAAATGGATATACCCATTTTTGGCGCATACATAGAGGGACCGGGAGATATAAAATGAAAAAAAAGATTGTAATGTGGATTGTGGTTTTTTTTGTTTTAAGTTTTCTGCTTGGGTTTAATCTGGAGGTATCTCAGGCGAGAAAAAACGAAGAGGAATTTTATCGAGAACTTGAACGGTTCGTGAATGTTGTAAATATCGTTAAAAAGGAGTATGTAAATCCTGTTGACGACAAAAAAATCATCCATGGCGCATTAAAAGGGATGTTGTCTTCCCTTGATCCGTATAGCGCGTTTCTTGAGCCAGAAGCGTCAAAAGAACTTCAGATTGAAACATCAGGGGAATTTGAGGGTGTTGGAATGGAAATAACATTGAAGGATGGGATAATAACCGTTGTAAGCCCTATTCAGGATGCGCCTGCCTGGACCGCAGGGATTAAACCCGGGGATAGGATAATAGAGATAGATGGTCAGTCAACAAAAGGAATGGATACCTGGGAAGCTGTTCAAAAACTCAGGGGTAAAAAGGGAACATCTGTAACCGTCAGTATACTAAGGGAACATACCCCTCATATTATTAAGATATCTCTGGTTAGGGATATTATACGGGTAAAATCTGTTAAAAGTGCGATACTGCCTGGAAATATTGGTTATGTTAGAATAACCAATTTCCAGGAAAAAACCGCGGCGGACCTTGAAACGGTTTTAAAAGAATTAAACAATCAGAATGTTGATGCGTTAATTCTGGATCTCAGAAATAATCCAGGCGGACTTTTAAGTTCAGCAATAGAAGTAAGCCAAATGTTTTTACCTGAGAAAAAACCTATTGTCTCAATCCAGGGCAGAAAACAGGAAGAACGGAAGACCTATTATGCTCAGAAGGCTCCTTTATGGAATAAACCTGTTGTGTTACTTGTGAACAATGGCAGCGCAAGCGCGGCAGAAATCGTCACAGGCGCTTTGAGGGATAATCTTGATCGTTGTGAGATTGTTGGAATAAAAACCTTTGGCAAGGGTTCTGTTCAAAATCTAATAAAGATTGATGAGGATGGAACCTCTATAAAATTGACGGTTGCCTATTACTACACACCCTCTGGTGTAAAAATTGATGGCAAAGGTATTGAACCCGATATTAAAATAGAATCATCAGAAGAAATTGAAATCGGGTCTTTTGAGAAAGACGTTCAATTAAAAAAGGCAATGGAGGAAGTTTCAAATCTTTTGCAGGTAGCGGCTAAATGAGGTATATTACAAATAAGGGTACGACAGTCCCGTTAATCCTTTTTTTAGTTTTTTCTATACTTTTGACCTGCCTTTTTTTAATTGAGGATATCAGAGAGAAAGCATATATCCAAAAAAAATCAGGGTCGCCTACCGAAGGGTTCGGACCTGGAGAAACTAAAATTTCTCCTGAAATATTTACCACAGCCCCGAAGGTTGAAGCACAGATTGTGATTATATTGGATGATGTGGGATGGAATCCGGATATTGTTTCTTTTGTAAAAAAGATTCCTGTTCCGTTAACCCTTGCGGTATTGCCAGATAGTCCATTTGGATTAAAGATAGCAAAACAACTTTCAGGCAAACAGAATATTGAGATTTTACTTCATCTGCCACTTGAACCAGACAATGTCACCAGTGAAACCTTAATTGCTCAGAATTTTTTGAGCACAACAATGGATAAGGAAGAATTAACAAATAGATTGGATGATTATTTTGGTAAATTTGGCCCATACATTGTTGGTGTTAATAACCATATGGGTTCTAAATTTACCAGGGACCAGGAGAAAATGGAAATACTCTTGAAAGAAATAAAGGAAAAAAAACTTATTTTTGTGGATAGTCTAACAACATCAAAATCTGTTGGCTATCGTGAAGCAAAAAAGATGCAGATAAAAACTGCAAAAAGAGATATTTTTCTTGATAATTCATCTGATCCTGAAAGTATTGTGAAAGGTCTGCTTTTGGCTGGTAAAATTGCAAAAGAAAAAGGAAGTGCCATTGCTATTGGACATGCAAAAACAGTAACCATGCAGGTTCTTGAAGAAAAACTGCCAGAGATGGTAAAAGAAGGATATAACTTTGTTTTTGCCACAGCCCTTGCCAGATAAATGATTATAGCCGGCATAGAAAGTTCTTGCGATGAAACCTCTGTTGGCATTGTAAAGAATAAACAAATTATTGCTAATCTTGTAGCCACACAGGAAGAAATTCACTCACCTTTTGGCGGAGTGGTTCCAGAGTTTGCAAGCCGGGCGCATCTTGAAAAATTGGTTCCCCTTTTTAATAGATGTCTAAAAAAAGCACAAATATCCGCATTCCAGATAGATGCTTTTGGCGTAGTAAACAGACCGGGTTTGAAAGGGGCGTTAATGATAGGGGTAAGTTTCACCGAAGGCATAGGATATGCGATGAAGAAACCTGTGTATAATGTGGATCATTTATACGCGCATATTGCAGCATGCTATACAGACCCCTATATACAATTTCCTGCCCTCGGACTTGTGATCTCCG
>CAZSTE010000163.1:0-2579 GCA_964609735.1 uncultured bacterium | reverse complement strand
TGGATGTTTTTTTATTAGTGAAAGCGAACGTTTTATTTTATAGTAGACAACAGGGTTGATTGTTCCATCAATTGTCAGTATATAGATATTTTCCCCGATGATCTGGGCAGACCCTGTTTGTGTATTATTGAAAATAAAAATAATAGAAATCAGAATGCCTATTATCGCACAAGTATATCGGGCCTTGATATTAATATGTCTGCGTATTTGATGTTTTGTTTTGGCCATTGCGGATTCTCGGTTATGATCAATGGTAAATTATCTGTTGTAATAATTGTGTCCTCTGATTTTGTTCCTGTAATAGAAGGATTCCATGCAAATGCCTGGCCCGGTATGATAATATCATTGGTTTTTGCTGTTGCCCGATAGTATCGTGTTTGATAACCGCAGGGCCCTCCCTGATGATGTTTTTCCCATTCATCGGGAAAACCTGTTTTATTATATATTTCAATGCCCGCATTAAACACATTATCCACACGATTGCCCGGTTTGGTGGTTGCTATAAATGCGGCGTCTATATTGCATACAGCACGATGTTTGTTTATAGTTTCATTGGATGGTTTGCCAAAACTTACAATGCGTGTCATTGAAACTATAAGGCCTTTTTCATAAACGCATACAGCAATCATAAGGGATTTTTCAATTTTTTTGTTTGTTGCTATGGGGTGTCTGTAATTTGCGATTCTTTCGTCGGAAGCAATAAGCATGACAACGGGAATGCATCCATTTGCCCAGAATAAGTTACTTAATATTCCTGCAACCTCAATTTCTGTTGTTCCCGGGTTTATTTCATAACAAACCCTGGAAACAATTTTTGTTGTTTTTTGACCAAGATTTTTAAATCTTTCAATTTCCATGTCCGTCAATGGAAAATGAAGTTTTTCAATATCAACCGCTTCAAACACATCTGCTGGTTTGTCAATTGCAATCCTTCCCTGCACAATTTTTTTAATATTTTTTTCCAATCCATTATCCTTGTGCCATATCCATATGACATCATCTGCGGGAATATCAATCATTTCTTCCTGTCTTATTCTTTTTGCTTCAATATTATCTGTAAGAAGATAAATTTTTTCTTCTGTAACCAATAGCCAGCATATCCCATTTTCTGTATTTAAAGCAACATAATTGCTTCCACCGCCTGTAAACCAGGCAAAATTTGAAATCTTGTTAAGAATAACACCCTTCATGTTTTTTTCTGATAGCAATTTTTTGATCCGCATCCACTTTATCTCGGTTTCTTTTTTCATCTTTCCTCCAAAAAATGTAAAATGATGTTTGTTTATTACCTATATATAATAGCATATATAAACTGTTGTATCCACTTTATTCTTTATAGAAATCTATATTGACTTTTCAATCGGTCAAAAGTAAAATATCTCAATGGGAAAACAAAAAAAAATAGAGATTTATGATACCACATTAAGAGATGGCGCTCAGGGGGAATTGATTTTTTTTACCCTCCACGATCAGATAAAAATCGTTGAAAAACTTGATGAATTTGGTATAGATTTTATTGAAGGCGGTTGGCCCGGTTCAAATCTAAAGGCAGAAGAATTTTTCAAAATAATGTCCACCAAGCAGCTTAAACATGGCAGACTTGTTGCGTTTGGGAGCACAAGAAGAAAAAATTTCTCACCTGAAAAAGACCCATATCTGAAAGCGCTTATCGATGCCGGAACAGATGTTATAACAATATTTGGAAAATCCTGGGACCTTCATGTAAAGGATGTTTTAAGAATCTCTCTTGACGAAAACCTTCATCTTATTGAGGATTCCATCAGTTTTATTAGGTCAAAAGGTAAGACCGTTTTTTTTGACGCGGAACATTTTTTTGATGGATATAAAGAAAACCCCGAATATGCACTAAAAACATTGCTTGTGGCTGAGAAAAACGGGGCAGAACGGATTGTCTTATGCGATACAAACGGTGGCGCGCTTCCTTTTGAGATTGAAGAAATTATTAATAATATTAAAAATTTTGTAAAAACACCTATCGGGATTCACGCTCATAATGATTCCGGCACCGCGGTTGCTAATTCTATTGCTGCTGTTCAGGCAGGGGTGGTTCATGTTCAGGGAACGATAAATGGTTTTGGTGAAAGATGTGGGAACGCCGATTTAACAACGATAATACCTATTTTGCAGATTAAAATGGGATTTAAATGCCTTGATGAAGAAAAATTGGCCAGTCTTACAGAGCTTTCAAGATATATATATGAAATAGCAAACATTATTCCACCAGGGAATCAACCATTTGTTGGTTTCAGCGCTTTTGCCCATAAGGGTGGGGTTCATGTTGATGCTGTGGGTAAAAATCCCAAAACATATGAACATATACCGCCTGAAAAGCTTGGAAATCAGCGGAGGGTTCTGGTGTCAGACCTTTCCGGGAAAAGCACAATATTACAAAAACTGGCTAAATATCATTTGGAAAACAAACCCGATGTTGTTAAACAGATTCTTGATGTGGTGGGTCAGTTTGAAAAAAAGGGCTATCAGTTTGAGTCGGCGGAGGCCTCTTTTGAATTGCTGGTTCGTAAGATACTCGGACTTTATGAAGAACCCTTTTTTGTTGA
>CAZSTE010000162.1:0-2612 GCA_964609735.1 uncultured bacterium | reverse complement strand
ATTGACTAAATCCAAAGCTTTCAAGTTCTTGCGGACTTTTTATTCTATAAAAATCAAAATGAAAAATAGAAAAGTCCTTTGAGATGTATTCATTTACAATGGAAAATGATGGACTTGTTATAATATTTTCCCCGGTAAGATACCGTATCATACCCCTTATCATTGTTGTTTTTCCTGTCCCAAACGGCCCAACAAAAATTACACAGTTAATTCTGTGTTTTTTTACCCATTTCGCAAGCAAACATCCTATGTTTTCTGTTTCTTCCGGAGAACCTGTTTGAACAAAGAATTCTTTCGTTTTTTCAAGAAAAATGCCTGAAATTTTCTTTACATATTTTGATTTTCGAGCCGTCATTATTTTTTAATATAAATCGTGTTTTTGTTGTAAGTTTTCCTATCATGGCAATCGGCACATTATTTATTTTTTGAGGTATGTTTTTTGCTTTATCGGGTGGAACGGCAAATAAAAGTTCATAATCTTCCCCATCATAAAGAGCAGACAAAATTTTATTTTTTTTATCGGCATCTTCCGAACAAGGAATTTTCCACGTTTCTATTTCAAAACCGCAGTTGGAAGCTCTGGCAAGTTTTTTTGCATCTGAGACAAGCCCATCTGAAAGGTCTATCATCGCAGAAGGCACTGCTTTTTTGATAATTTTTCTTGCTTCATAAAATCTGGGAACAAAAGAAAACTGTTTCTTTTTTTGGGCTCCACCCAATGTTCCTGTTACAAATAATAAATCTCCGGGTTTTCCCGTATTTCTATAAACAATATCCTTTTTGCTAACATTTCCCACAAGAAATATATCCACAAAAAGCGTATCTGAAGAAGAAAGATTACCTCCTATAATATCAATATTGAACATTTTTGCCATATCAAAAAGACCTCGGTAAATCTCTTTATAAAGATATGACTTTGTTTTTTGCATACCTAGGGATACAAGCGCATAAAGAGGTGTCCCACCCATTGCGGCGATATCACTGATATTCACGCCAAGAGCCTTCCAGCCTATCTGATAAGCTGTTGTGTTTTTTGAAATAAAATGAACGCCGTCAATAACAACATCGGTTGTAAACAATAAATAATTTTTTTTATCGGCTTCAATCACAGCGGCATCATCTCCAATTCCACATTTAATCTGTTTTCTTTGAGTAATACAATGTTTTTTTAGCCAGCTTATTATTTGTTCTTCCGTTATCATATTTCAATTCCAACAAGATAGAAAAACTGTCGTAATGTTAAAATTAACATTTTAATTTATTTTCTTGCCCCAAGGTGAAGAGTAAAAATTTAAAATTTCTTTAAACCTTTTCTATGGGACGGCTGTAATTTTATTTTTTTTACTCTTCTGCCTTCAAGCATTAGGGGCAATCCAAAAATATCAATAAATCCCTTTGATGCTTTTTGATCAAAGGTATCCTGCGAGGTATAGGTTGAAAGCTTTTCATCATAAAGAGAAAACGGAGATTTTCTTCCGACAGGCACGCATCGGCCTTTAAATAATTTAACCCTTACATTGCCACAAACATATGTGTCAGCCACATCCACAAATGCGTCAAGACAGCGTCTAATTTCACTGAACCAGTATCCATAATAAACAAGCTCAGCATATTTTTGACTCAGAATGCTTTTAAGATGATAAAGTTCCCTTTCCATTACAAGTTTTTCAAGTTCCAGATGGGCAGTATGTAAAATCACAGCAGCAGGGGCTTCATATATTTCTCGCGATTTTATTCCAACAAGCCTGTTTTCAACAATATCTATTCTTCCAACCCCGTGTTTTCCGCCTATCTCATTAAGAAAAGAAATAAGTTTAAGATTACCCATATCTTTCCCGTTTATTCCAACAGGTATTCCTTGATAAAATTCTATGTCAATATAATCGGGTTTTGACGGCGCATCTACAGGATTTCTTGTTATCTGATAAGCCGATTCCGGCGGTTCCACCCATGGGTTTTCCAGAACGCCACATTCAATTGAAATTCCCCACATATTCCAATCAATACTATATGGTTGTTTTTTTGTGATATCAACAGAAATTCCATGTTTTTTTGCATATTCAATCTCTTCCTGTCTTGATCTGAACTGCCATTCCCTCACAGGCGCAATAATATTTAATTCAGGAGCTAATCCTTTAAAAGCAAGTTCAAACCTTACCTGGTCATTGCCCTTACCGGTGCATCCATGCGCAACAGCGTCTGCATTTTCTTTTCTGGCAATATCAACCATATTTTTTGCAATCAAAGGTCGTGAAAGAGCCGTTGCCAAAGGATATTTGCCCTCATACAATGCAGATGCTTTAAGAGAGGGGAAAATATAATCTTTTATGAATTCATCTTTCAGATTTTTAAAATAAAATTTTTTTGCCCCGGTTTGTAGGGCTTTTTTTTCAAGCGCCCGGGGATCATCTTTCTGCCCGACATCTGCTGTAAAAGCAATAATTTCCGCATGATAGTTTTCATTCAACCATTTTATAATAACCGATGTATCGAGCCCTCCCGAATAAGCAACAACAATTTTTTTCAATTTTTCCTCCAATGCTTATATAAGATTTTCCTTTTTTAATTTTATAAACATGCGAATTCTTCCAACGACAAATCCTCCAAACCAA
>CAZSTE010000161.1:0-2625 GCA_964609735.1 uncultured bacterium | reverse complement strand
CCTTCGCCTAACAGCGGCTATACGCCATTAAAACGGCGCATAGCCGCGAAACGTTGGGTGCAAGTGTAAAAGACGACCACATAAACGAAAAACAGAACTGTAGAATGGAACAATCAGACAAATTAATTAAAGACCTTGAAAGTATAATCACAGCAGACACAGTTTTGTTTTTCGATATGGACGGAACATTGATAAATACAAACCTTGCTAACTTTCTCTCTTACAAGAAAGCAATAATTTCTGTAACAAAATATAACCACGATCTTGAATACGATCCTATAAAACGATTTAACCGCAGTAGTCTAAAAAATGCTTTTCCAAATTTATCAGATAATGAATACGAAAGAATAATTCAAGAAAAAGAAAAATATTACAATGACTTTTTACACGAAACAAAACTAATCGAAAAAACAGCAGATGTACTTTTCAAATATTCAAAAACAAACAAAACCGTTTTAGTCACAAATTGCCGAAAAGACAGAGCAATGAGAACATTAACACATTTTGGACTTGTCGACAAATTCAGCAACATTTTCTACGGAGAATTTGGCGAAAATGGAGAAAAAATAAACAAATATCAAAACGCTATTTTAAAATTGGGCATTCCTCCCAATCTCATTATTGCTTTTGAAAACGAAGAAAGCGAAATTGAAAATGCACGTAAAGCGGGTATAATAATTATTAACCCAACAAATCTATAAAAGATGGAAAATTTTACAATCTTATCTGAAGAGCAATGGTATAGTGTCCCAAGTCACCAAGAAGAGTTTTTCCGAAATCTTATTGGAGAAAGACGAAAGGGTAGAGTTGCCAACACAGGATTTTTTGTTAATGACTCTGATGAAATTCGGTTAGTTGGCAAATTTCTTCAACAAGATATAACTGCATTTTGTCACGCTAATTATAATAGTGGTGGTTCGTGGCAAATTCCTTATAGTATTGAAAATTTGATTTGGACTTTTAAGAATGATGTTGATCCATTTCCTGAAAGACTACCTTACGTCCAACAACAACTATCAGCAATATTAAGGCTAGATTTACCAGAAATTCTTCGACAGGTCAGAAAAAACAAACTTACTGTTTGTGTTGTTCCACGCTCAAAAGCAGAAAATTATTATAGAGCCGACCAATTACTTTTTAGAAGGGTAATTAGTAATGTGGTTGACCAATTGCCGAATTTTGAAAACGGAACTAATTACATTGTGCGACACACAAACACAAGAACAACGCATTTAGACAGAAATGGCGAAGGTGGTGACGGAAATCTGCCATATCCTGGAATCACAAAAGACACCTGTACAATTTCAGGACAGGTAAATGGCAAAGACATTTTGCTCATTGATGATTTATACACGAAAAGTGTAAACATTGATGAAGATGCAATTCAAGCACTAATGGATAAGGGAGCCAACTCTGTTACTTTTTACTCCATTGGAAAAACTGTATCACGAAATCAATAATTTAGCGACAATGAAGTTTACTGATAACGCATTAAATATTTTAACAACCAAATCCTACAAAGGAATTGGTAATGCTTGGATTGTAAAAAATCTGAAGGGCAATGAAAGTGTTGAAACAATTGTATCATTGCTAAATAAAACTCTCAAAGTAGAGCAAACAAACGAAGATGAATTTGAACGCCGTAAGAATAATTTTAAAAATAAACTTTTAGAAAAGTTTGACAATGAATTTTGTGACGGGGTTGTAGCATTTGGGGATAAAGATTTTCCTAAACATCGTGGCAATGTAAAAGAAAGTGAAAGACCTGTTTTTCTTTATTATAAAGGTAATATTAACTTATTGAGTATTGACAATTTAAACATTACAGTAATTGGACTTTTAAATCCAGAAGGTGATATTGAAGAAAGAGAAAGAAAAATCGTTGCTGAATTTGTAAAAGAAGGTGCTACCATAGTGAGTGGTTTAGCATTTGGTTGCGACAGCATATCACACCAACAAGCATTAGATTCAAATGGAAAAACTGTTGCTATTTTACCAAGCCCTCTCAGCAGTATAATGCCAGTTAGAAATAAAAGATTAGCTTTCCAAATTGTAGAAGAAGGCGGGTTGCTTGTCACAGAATATGGAACTGATTTTAAAAGCCAAATAGAACTAAGTAGTCGATATAAAGAAAGAGACCGTTTACAAGCTTTGTTCTGCGACACAATTGTTTTAGCTGCAAGCTATGCTCAAAATTCCGCTGAACGATGGAAAATGTCTGGACAAAAACTTGATAGTGGTGCACGTTTAGCAATGGGTTACGCAAAAGATTACAACATTCCACGTGCTGTGATGTATGACGAAAATATCGACAATAATAATCCAATGTTTGATTTAAATAGAGACCTTATTAAAGAACAGAAAGACATTACAATTATTACACAAGAGAATATTTCAGAAACCGTTAAAAAAATAATACAAAAAAAATCAATTGTTAAGAACATAACAGCTATTCAAGGAAGTTTATTCGACAGACAAAAATTATAAATGATAGGAAAAATTGAACACCAGCACCCAACAAAGTGTATATGCCATAAGGGTTTTAGTGGATATTCAGGCGTAGTCGCCCGCTCAAACTTTCGTGTCGGTGGACAGGATACTACTCCGCAATCCCTTACGGCACAT
>CAZSTE010000160.1:0-2641 GCA_964609735.1 uncultured bacterium | reverse complement strand
ATTGCCAGAGAAAAAATGTAAAACCATTTTCTTTTCCCCATGAAATCAATGTTTGTTGTTTTAATAAGCTCCATTATATCCTCAATTTTTCTATAGAACGATTTGCAACAACAAAATCAACAATTGCTTTTGTCACAAATACCGCAGTAAAAAGATTTGCAATATTACCAAGTGAAAGGGTTAAACCAAACCCTTTCACCGAGCCTTCGCCCAAAAAGAAAAGCACAGCACCTGTGATAATTGTTGTAATATTTGAATCAAGAATGGCTGACCATGCACGATGATATCCGGCTTCAATTGCTGTTTTTGCTGATTTCCCGGCACGAAGTTCCTCCCGAATTCTTTCAAAAATCAGGATATTGGCATCAACAGCCATACCACAGGTGAGAATAATTCCGGCAATGCCAGGAAGTGTTAAAACAGCATTGAATAGCGCCATAAAAGCCAGTAAAATCAAGATGTTTATCATCATTGCCAAATTCGCAAGAAGTCCAAACATATAATAATAAGCAGTCATAAATAATATAATAAAAATTAATCCATAGAGCCCAACCAGCATTGATTTTTTGATGTATTCTTTACCCAGAGTGGGACCAATAATCTGCTGGTATATTATATTTACCTTTGCCGGTAAAGCACCTGCTCGAAGTACCACAGCAAGTTCTTTTGCTTCTTCCATAGTAAAGTCGCCTGAAATCTGTCCTCTACCATCCGGGATTCTATCCCGTATTACAGGTGCTGATTTTATTGTCCCATCCAGAACAATTGCAAGCCGTTTTCCAATATTTTCGCCTGTTACAGCAGCAAATTTTTCTGCGCCTTCCTTGTTTAAAACAAAATTGACCTCTGGAAAACCAGCAGGTCCATAACCAACATAAGCATCTGTTAATCCCGCACCTGTTAATTCTGGTTGTTTTTTAACAAGAAGTGGTGCTGTTTGTCTTATAATTCCTCTTTCATCCTTTTGTTGCATATATAAAACTTCATATTCAGTAAGGATATCGCTTTCTCCTTTTAATGCATCGGTTAATTTTTTTTCATCTTCCTCCACTAGACGAAATTCTAGAAGCGCTGTTTTACCAATAATATCTATGGCTTTTTGGGTATCCTGTACCCCAGGTAAATCCACGATAATCCGGTTTGTGCCTTCTTTTTGAATTACAGGCTCGCTGACCCCGAGCGCATCCACCCTATTTCTTATTATTTCCAGAGCGCGTTGGGTAACATCGGATTTGGACTTATCTGTTTGAGGCGGTTGTTCAACCTCAAGCACAATGTGAACGCCGCCCTGTAAATCAAGGCCTTTTTTGATTTTTTCCCCAGGTGGGTAAATCTGCCATACACAATAGCCAATAATGGCAAGAATAAGTATAATTTTAATATAATAATTACGCATCATTTGTACACGTTTTCAGGGTTGAAGATTTTTTTCTCAACAATCTTCCATTTACCATTTTCAAACCTTCTCCAAAAACAAGAATAATATCCGCGATGACAACATGCTTTTGTTTGTTCTACAATAAATAAAAGGGTATCCATATCGCAATCAATCCTTATCTCTATAAGTTTTTGAATATGGCCTGATGATTCTCCTTTTCTCCATAGTTTTTTTCTGCTTCTACTCCAGAAATATATTATACCTGTTTCAAGTGTTTTTTTTACACTTTCTATATTCATATATCCCAGCATCAAAACTGTTCCTTTTGTATCCTGAACTATTGCTGGAATAAGATTGTCATTGTCAAATTTTATATTTTGTATAATATCCATGTTAAAACATGTTAAAATAATAATTAAAACATAATAAATAATGTTAACACAAATATTGGATTGTTGCAAATAATAAAAAGAGCGATGGAAATAAAAGATGAGGAAAAGGAAATTGTGATAAAAATGGTTAAGATGATTGCCTTTGGAACAACGCAAACATATAAACAAATTGCTCTCAAAAGTAGAATAAACATTACGCCAAAAATCGTAGGAAAAATTCTTGCCACAAATGACAAACTCATAGCAATACCATGCCATAGGGTTATTCATTCAAATGGAGATATCGGGGGATATAGACTTGGTAAGGATTTTAAAAAATTTCTTCTTGAATGGGAAAAAAGGGTAATTTCATAAAATATTTATTTTGCAGGAATTAATAAAATATAATATTATTTAATTTATATAAATTAAATGAAACTTTTTCCATTGTTTTATAACGAAGAAGGATAATGAATAAAAAAAATGTACTGTTGGTTGCTTTAATTTTACTGGGATTATTTTTTGCTACAGAATTATATGGAAAAATAACAGCAATAGCTGCTGGCAATTCCCATACCGTAGTGTTAATGGCGGATGGAACCGTTGTTGCCTGGGGATATGATGGCTATGGTCAATGTGCCATTCCAAGGGGTTTAACAGAGGTTGTGGCGATATCTGCAGGAGCATATCATACCCTAGCCTTGAAAAAGGACGGAACACTTGTTGCTTGGGGGGATAATTCCTGTGGTCAATGCGATATTCCAAAGGGTTTGACAGGTATTGTGGCAATATGGGCGGGCGGTTATCATACCCTAGCTCTGAAAAAGGACGGAACACTTGTTGCTTGGGGATACAATAAATATGGCCAGTGCGATATTCCAAAGGGTTTAAC
>CAZSTE010000159.1:0-2641 GCA_964609735.1 uncultured bacterium | reverse complement strand
AAACTCTCATTTGACCCGCGTGGATTAATGGGTAGAGGTAATCTTTTCCCTTCCTGTCTGTTTTTGTCTAGGATTATAGCGTGACCATATTAAAAAACAAGGGAAAAACAAAGCGAAATCTTGTTAAACTCTTTCATTGAGCAAAAATATTATCTGGATACCCTGGTTATGAAATATATTTTCTGGACACTTTATGATTTTTTATATGCGGCTGTTTTGATTTGTTCCATGCCGTTTTTTGGAACACGTTTCTTTGGCAGGGACAAAAAATATCATGATTTCCTTGAACGGTTCGCCGTATATGACAACATCCCATCCAAAAAGAATATATGGATCCACACTGTTTCCATAGGCGAACTACTTGCCGCATTTCCTTTCATAGAACAGATATCTATTAGATTTAAAGATATCCCCATTACACTGTCCTGTGTAAGCAGGTCTGCCAGAGCAATCGCAGAAGAAAAATTACCAACAAATATCATTAAGATATTTTTACCTTTTGACTTCTCTTTTGTTGTTGAGCGCTCTATTAAAAGATTGAAACCCTGCATCTTTGTTTCAATTGAAACAGAAATCTGGCCAAACCTATTCAGAATATTAAAAAAACATCACACGCCTATTATCATCTTAAATGGAAGGATATCAGAAAAATCATTCAGGATATACTCAAAATTCAAAATGCTATTGCGAAGGATTCTTTGCCATGTTGATTGTTTTATCATGAGAAGCGGTAAAGATGCGGAAAATATTATAAAACTTGGCGCAGACAAAAAAAGGGTTTTTATTGCAGGAAGCATGAAATTTGACTATGCCTATCTATTAAGCCTGAATTACGTCTGCCGGCATCCACACAAAACCATTGTTTTTGGATCTATCCACCCTGGAGAAGAAGAACCGATTGCAGGGATCATTGAACATATTATCAACAAATATAAGGATGTCAATGTGGTTATTGTTCCTAGATCTCTTGACAAAACAAACATTTATCAGATCTTACGAAAAAGAAATATTTCATTTGAAAGATTCAGTCAGAATAAAAAACAATCAAGGGTATTGATTGTTGATAAATATGGGGTTTTGACTGATTGTTATAAAAATTGCGCATTTGCCTTTGTGGGAGGATCTCTTGTGCCGGCGGGCGGACAAAATCCCATAGAACCGCTTGCATTTAGAAAACCTGTGATATATGGAAATTTTCATGAGGACTTTGATTTGGAATGGAAAAAAATATGCGATGCAGGCGCTGGCTTTGAGGTCAAAAATTTTAAGGAACTTTCTGAAAAGATTGAATTTTTGTTGAATAATCCTGAGATTGCCACCAAAATGGGAGAAGCAGGATACAGGGTGATTATGGAAACCAAGGGCGGCATCAACCAAACAATACAGATATTTGAAAAATACCTGTATCCGGCTTCTCATTAAATAACATCTATAAAAATTTCAAATAAGGAACTTCCCCTTCCCCGTGGGTGAAGTCCATCTTTATATTGCGGATTGATCAAGTGTAAGAACCGGTTCGGTGTTTATTTTTTCATTCAGGTGTGTCAAACCATGGATAAACAACAGATGAAAAAATTTTTTCTATTGACTGTCAATGGATTTAGACTTATTGTAATTGTATGAACAGGATTTTACAGAATATTAACAAGAATCTGGAGATCGAAAAAGATTTTTTTCCATCCTGTGGCGAACTTTTGTTTGCTGTTTCCGGCGGACCAGATTCTGTTGCTCTTGTTGACATTACGGCGGACAATTTTCCTTCTATTAAGATAAGGATGCATATCGCATATATTCATCATGGCCTGCGGAAAAACGCGGATAGGGAACGCGATTTTGTAAAAAAAATTGCAGAAAGATGGGATATGCCATTTCACTGGAAGAAAATAGATGTAAGAGAGACAAATGGAAGGTCCCTGGAAGAGCAGGCCCGAATTAAACGATATAATGCCCTTATTGAAATTGCCAAAAAACATAATTGCGTTGCGATTGTGACAGCACATACCTGTGATGACCTTGCGGAAACAGTAATTTTCAATCTCCTTAATGGCGCAGGATTAAAAGGTTTATGTGGAATCCATCCTTCAACAACAATGGAAAATGGAATTCTTCTATTAAGACCATTGCTTTCGCTTTCAAAAAAACAGATTCTTTCTTATCTTAACGCCAAAAAACTGCCATATATGATTGATGAAAGCAATTTTGACATAAAATTTAAACGTAATTTTATAAGACATAAAATTTTCCCGGGGTTTGAAAAAATAAATCCCGCATTCAAAAAAAATATCTTTAAAACCTCAAAAATTCTTTCTGATGATTTTGAGTATATAAGCATATGTGGCAAGAAAATTCTTGAAAAATGGTTTATTATTGACACGCATTCTGCAAAATTTTCAAGGGAAAATTTTGTAGTACAACACAAAAGCATTCAACGATTTATTATAAGGGAAATACTTACCCGTATATGCAAGCTATTGCACCCTCCCGATTTTACGGCTGTTGAAAATATAAGAAATGCGATTATTTCTAACAACAATCGGCATGTTGAAAAATACAAAATTTCTATTATCCATGCAGATAAAAATATCATCATCCAGTCGATTTCTATGCCGCTACGCTTACGGTTGACTTGGGCGAGCAGCAG
>CAZSTE010000158.1:0-2651 GCA_964609735.1 uncultured bacterium | reverse complement strand
TGTGCCCGGTAGATGCAAAATAAAGTGTTACCCCATCGGTCATCACAAAAGGATAGGCCTGATCTTTTTCGTCATTCACGGGTGGGGGCAGTATTTTCCGATTTCCGAAATTATCCAGCAGCTTTTCCATTGAACAAATTTCGAGTCCGCGTTCCGGGTCTTGTTGCGAAAAATAGATTTTGTCTTTCTTTTCGTTGATGAATACGGGAAGTGTGCTGTTTGGGTAGTCGCTGAAAAATTCGTTCATCGGTACGAGCGATCCCGACGAAGCACTCAAGCGATACGCCGAAAGGAATTTATTTTTCGCAACTGCGATACTGTCTATAATCTGGATGTCTTCCGTTCGTTTGACGAGGCGTTTCAACCGGTCGGCATATGCCTGTTTTTCTTCCAAACGGGCCAACGCTTCCTTGTCGCGTCGTTTTATTTTTCGATATTTTTCAAACTCCTTTTCAGCTTCGTCAAAACGGTACATTTTCGTATAAAGTTCCCCCAAATAGATGTATGCTTCGGGGATTTTTTTTTGCGAAGCATAAGCAAGGTGTTTCTCGGCATCCCGTATATTGCCGGTTTCATAAAGACAAACGCCCAGCCAGTGGTTGAGAGATGCATCATTGGGTTTTGATCGATATTCGATTTGAAAGATTGGCAGTGCCTCGGCATAACGTCCTTCCAAATACAATTCCTTGGCTTCTTCAAGCGTTTGCCCCCGGAGAGTAAAACAACCGAGGACAAAAACAATCGATATGGCGAGGTGGCGTAATTTTATTCTTCCAATATTATTCATTCTTTTTTCTAAAAATTGTAGGGGTGTTATACTTATTTTATTGCGACGCGAATGAGCGAATTGAGTTCACCACAAACATACTAAAAAATTGTGAGGTGATGATTTTTTTCACCCTTTTCTTTACTTGTGTTTTGCTCTTTTTTCATTATTATTCTTTAATCACTACGCTCGTTGCGGTTAAAACATGTTATTAAAATCAGCGTGCAACGGCCGTTTTGCTCCAATTGTGATTTTAATATTTAACCACTACGGTGGTTGTGGTTAAAATATGTTATTGGGATAAGGGTAAAAATAGTGTAGATAAGCTTTTGCAGATCTTTTTTTCGAGGAACCGGAATCAGTCGATTTTAATTTATGTATATTGAGAGGATCGTTGTATTTTTGTGCTATGGATGATGTTTTCAAAACAGTAGTAGAAGAAGGTACGGGCTGCGTCAGGGAAAAAATGAGTAAATTCGTTTCTTTTGTCCTGCATGTGGAAACGGCAGAAGAAGCGAAAGCCATTGTGGATGAATATCGAAAAAAATATGCCGATGCACGGCATGTTTGTTGGGCATACGTGTTGGGATGGGAGCGTACCGATTTCCGATTTAGTGACGATGGAGAACCTTCGGGTACGGCAGGGCGTCCGATTCTCGGACAAATTCATGCTGCCGAGTTAACTGATGTGCTGGTTGTTGTGGTCCGTTATTTTGGCGGGATATTGTTGGGTACGTCGGGGCTTATCAAAGCGTATAAGGAAGCAGCGGCCGAGGCTATTGCCAATGCGAAAATAATTGAAAAGACGGTGGACGACACCTTGTCCATTCGTTTTACTTACCCGCTTTTGAACGATGTGATGCGTGTGCTCAAACAGATTGAAGGGGTAAGGTGGGAACAAAATTTTGCAGAAGATTGCACGATGACGATACACGTCCGTAAATCGCAATCGGACCGATTGTTTGGAACCCTTTCTCAAATTTATGGCGTAGAAGTAACCTATTTGTAATGTCCATTTTTCGAAAATAGGGATTTAAATATGGATTTCAAGAAATGATTTTTTACATTTGCAGTATAAATTTTGGGTCGCTCTGAGAAAAAAACCGTCAATATTACCTCTTTTTTCGGCAATGGTTGTTTTGTTGATTGCCGGTTTCATTCCGCATCATCATCCGGAACACGGGGGAATTTGCTTTATTTTCAGCCCTGCCCATGTTCATGCCGAGCATACACATGACCGGCTTCCCTCCTCTTCATCTCATGATACTTGTCCGGCCGAAAGTGTGTATATGGCTACATCCGACGGCGAAATAAAATCGTGGCTGTTTACATCCGTCACGACAGATCATTTCCCGTTTTCCGAAGGATTGCTTTCGTTTTTCGGACAACAACAAGGAGCTATTTTTTCTAGTGGGAAAATCATTTCTTATCCCGAATACATTAACCTTTATCGATCGGCCTTTAAGGGGCGAACCGGATCGCTGCGTTCACCTCCCGTTTCTCATTTTCTTTCCTTTTCCTTTTCGTAAAAACAAAAGGGATATCGCTTAGTTTCATTTGATTCAAGTTGAAAAAAAGAGGATTTTACTGTTAATCAAGCGGTAAAACCTTTGGGTAGTTTGTACCCTTCATCGCAAAAAGCGATCAATGTTAATTTTATAAATTATTCACATCTAAAAATAAGTTAATGAGAAAATACAGCTGTTTTCTTTTTTCTGCATTCTGCATTGCTATAATGGGATGCCATTCAATGAAAAAAGATCATCATGTTCACGAACATGAACACGAAGGCATGGAAGAACACGATTTGCATGCCGGAGAAAAAGAACATGCGGGAGAAATTCTGTTTCATGAAGAACAGGCACAGGTTGCGGGTCTTGAGGTA
>CAZSTE010000157.1:0-2661 GCA_964609735.1 uncultured bacterium | reverse complement strand
AGACCCATTATAAGTTGGAATCCCCATAGAAAGCAAAGGAAATTTTGTTTCTTCGATTATCATTTCAGGTATCCATATTGAAGAACGTTTCTCAGCGCATTCTTAACATTGAAAATCCTCTGAATCATCAAAATAAAAATACATGTACAGACAAGTTTTATCAGAAGCCTCAGAAGAACATTTATATCAAGGTAAGATATGAAAATTATCAGAACCAGAAAAACCGTTGAAATCAAACCAGATAAAACAATTAACTTGGTATCATATTCTACATATACAAGTTTCTGGGT
This sequence comes from uncultured bacterium, assembly GCA_964609735.1. Classification (GTDB taxonomy): domain Bacteria; phylum Ratteibacteria; class UBA8468; order B48-G9; family DTJG01; genus DTJG01. The sequence continues at coordinate 2,371 of CAZSTE010000157.1, read as the reverse complement.
ATAACCAAAAAATAGGTAAAAGTATATCACATAACTTACGAGGGTTGCCAAGGCTGCTCCATAAATTCCAAATCCAGGTATGAGCACGAAATTTAAAAATATATTAAAAACGACAGAAATCAGGGAAAATAGAAGAACTGTATTTGTTTTCTCTTTCATCACAATTGTACCTCCAACTATGCTGGCTGCCCCAAAAAAAGTTGTTCCTATGATCACAATGCCAATAATGTTGTATGCCTCCAGATATTGCTTACCGACAATAAACTCAAAAATTTCACGAAGTACTGCAAAATAAACAATCAAGAAAATTTCCATTACAAAACAGTATCCTTCAAACACTTTTTTTAACAGTGCTGTATATTCAGGAATTGACCTTGTAAATGTTTGAAATCCAACAGGAGTAAGCGCCTGCCCAAAAGGATTTATAATCATTGCATAAATCTTATCTGCAAATACATAACCAACACTGTAAACACCCACAGCCGCCAACCCACTATACATTTCCAGTATGTATCTATCAGCATATGTTAGAAACATAAGAAACAGACTATTCGGAACCAGAGGTAATCCAAGTTTCAAAAGTGACATTAGCCTTCGCAACGAAAATAATTCATTCAATCTAGTCCTATATGTAAATAAGAAATGGCAGATGCCCGAAATTGCAAGCATTGAATGTGCTACTAAGTAAGCGTAGATATACGCAAAATACCCTGTTCGCAAACATAGTAGAAACACAAAACTCATTGCTATCACAGTGAGGTAGAAGTAAATATTAACAAAAAAATAATTCCTTGGTTTTTTGGTAATTATTAGGAAATTCGTATAAAATCTTCCAAGTATGGTAGCAAAAATCAACAAGCATACTAGTAATTTTTGATTTGATGTAATTTTTTTCATGAATAGTTTTTCAGTAATTGCCGGATATAAGAAGAACACAGTGGAAACTAACAAGACAACAACAAAGTTATAAATCAAAATAGTAAAGATGTTTTTCTTGTTTTCTTTTTCAGAAAGCTTATAAAACCTTATAGAAAACGCTGTATTAAGACCTCCGTCAACCACTATAGAAAGTATCATAACAACAATCATAATCAATGCGATTTTCCCATAATCATCCGGTGAAAGATAGCGAGTGTATAACGACAATAGTATCAAACTAATAATTGTTCCAATAACCTGTACGGATGTAAACGATGTGAATGCTTTTGTCAGATAATTTCTTGAAAAAAATCTCCAGATTCTCATGCGTAGTTTAAAATCTGCGTCAACCATATTAACAATCTATTTGACATAAATTCCGGTCCTCTTCCAAAATTTCTCTTACCAATGTTTCTGCAAAACATTCTGCGCTGAAAGGATAAATCTTATCGCTTAATACAAAGTTTTTTATAGCATCAAGATATTGTACATACTCTGATTCAGGCATATTTTTAATATAGGAATATAGTTCTTCATATTTTTTAAAATTTCTTTTATCTATAAAAGTATTTTCTGGAATGTAGTCAGTAATATTTGGAGCCCCTAAATAAATTGGAACACAACCGGCAAAAAAGCAATCAAAAATCTTCTCTGTAATATAACCTGGTAAATCCCTTGCATTCTCATAACAAATGACAAATTTATATTTTTGCAAAACTTCTCTTTTTGACTTTACCGAACCTTTGTATATTTTGTACCGGGGCTTTAACAACCTGCAAAAGGATTCAAACCTGTTTAATCTTTTCAAATAACCATAAAAAAAGTGCCTATCCCACCCAAATCCATACAGGTCAAAATCTTCTGGATGGTTCTTTTCAAAGTACTCAATTACTTTTCTTCTTTCTGAATAAAGTTCTAAAGGATGCTTCACAAATTTATTTCCCACTATCATTGTACAAAGCTTATTTTTTTTGCTTAAGCCAAGATCTAATTTTTCAGGAATTTTCAATGAAAAATTCATCTTTATGTATTTCTTATTATCAACAAAATTATCGTGCCAGGTAAATACTTTCTTAAAATATTGATGATTTTTGATATCCCAGTTATCCGGTCTGATAATTTCAGATTCATTTATTATTAAATATAAATTTTTAAATCCTAATTTAATTAATTGGATAAAGTATGTATTTTGAAATGTAGGGAAATCCATAAACACAATTGCATCAAAGTTTTCAATCTTATCGGTATCTATAGTACTTACTTGATGTCCTCTTTTCTTAAGATAACCTGCAAGGTATACTGTAGGATAAAGCAAATCATCACCAATAGGCGCATCTGTGGTAACAAACATTTCATTATTGTTGTATATTTCGTAATAATTGAAAAATCCAATCTTCATAATTTCCTTTTTAGAAAATCATTAAAAGACTTTATTATATATTCAATCTTTTCT
>CAZSTE010000156.1:0-2662 GCA_964609735.1 uncultured bacterium | reverse complement strand
AGAAAAACTTATATTGATGAATGTGGTGTTAAGAAAGAAAAATCTGACGACCCTTCTTGCAAAATTGCTTGGCACAGGATTTTTTCATCCATTTGACGCCAACGCCATTGCCGACGGGATGCAACAGGTAAAACCTCAGCAACAATACAAAATGGCTCGATGGGATGCTGTTGCCCATAGATACAAAGAGATTGTTGATAAAATAAGGTTTTCTTCTTCAAACAACAACGCAGAAGCCGCAACCTATCTTGAGGCAGAATCCACCCTTGAGGAGATTGAAGAGGACCTTACATCGTTGATGGAAAAAAGAACCCAATTCCAACAACAACTGTCTAATGTTGAAAATGTGCTTTCAAAAAGGCCTGTATATCTACAGATTTCAATAAACCTTGAACATACCTTTATCCATATTGAATATGGAGAAATAGAAACACGGAAAATGCCCTTGATTGAAACATTGTTTGGCAGTACCCCTCATGTGGTAATTCCTGTGGATATAAAAAACAAATCGTCCCTTGTTTTTGTTATCATTCTCAAAAAAGATATTTCTGTCCTTGAGAAGATCAAAAAGGAACTTGCTTGGATTCAACCACCTGATATTGTTATTACCGATATTCCAGTTGAAGAACAAAGAAAAAGGGCTGAAGGGTTAAGATCAGAGATTGAAAGAATTGATAGTCAGATTCGGGAACTTTCTCAAACATACAGAAAATCCCTTGAAAAAATAGCCGTTTCTATAGATATTCATGAAAAATTCAATCAGGCAAACGAGAATATATGCGCAACCGAAACAGTGACACTATTGAGCGGGTGGATACCCCAACAAGAGCAACAAACTGTATCAGAAATCATACAAAATACCGACCCCATATCCCATACAGAATTCATTCCCGCAAAGATTTCAGGTATTCCATTGGAAGAAATCCCGGTTAAGATGAATCATAATAAATTTCTTAAGCCGTTTGAACTTATTGTTGGCACATACGGCATTCCACGATATAGCGCAATTGACCCAACACTGTTTGTTGCGATCTCTTTTTTGTTAATGTTTGGGGCAATGTTCGGCGACATAGGACATGGCCTTGTTTTTGTTCTTGCGGGCATAATGATGCTATGGCGAATGAGGGGACCCAGCAAGCAGGCAGGAGCACTTCTTGCCTATATCGGATTATCATCAATACTCTTTGGATTTCTCTATGGAAGTTTCTTTGGAATTGAATTTCATCCATTGTGGATTAAACCTATGGACGATGTTTTTGTTTTATTTCGGGTCTGTATTGCTTTTGGGATTACCCTTCTCACAGCAGGTATTTTTATCAATATTGCCAATTTTGGGATTAACAAAAACATGCGGTCGCTATTGTTTGATAAATCAGGCCTGTTTTCAGGCCTTATTTATTGGGCAGGCATCGGCCTAATCGCAGGTTTGCTTGCCAGACCAGCTGGAATATATGTTAAATTAACAGCCATATTGTTCGGCATAGGCATTGTTACCATTTTCGCAAATTCAGTTATTGAAGCCATACAACATAAAGATGGCATGCTTGTTGGTTTTATTGAGGGATTGCTCCATATCTTTGAAATAACGATGGGCTATCTTGCAAATACAGTGTCGTTTATTCGTATCTCTGCGTTTGCTCTTAATCATTTTGGTTTTTTTATGACAATTTTTGCAATTTCAGATATGTTGAAAAATGCTGATATGTCTGTTTTATCATTGCCATTTGTGATACTGGGCAACATTTTTGTTTTGTTTCTTGAAGGACTTGTGGTAATGATACAATGCCTTCGTTTGAATTATTATGAATTTTTCTCACGGTTTTTTGTTTCAGGAAAAAGGTTGTATAATCCATTAACATTAAAAACAAGTCCTAAAAATATTAAACAGTATTTATCCTAACCAGGAGGAACATTATGAAATTTTTTGCAGCGGCTTTTAGAAATATTATAAGGGTGTGTATAATATCGGCTCTGATGAGCGCTTGCTATGTGTGGGCTCAAACCACAGGCACAGACCCGGCAAATGTAGGAAAGGCATTTTACGCGGCAGCATTATCCACAGGAATTGCCGCACTTGCTGCTGCGATTGCTGTTGCCTATGTTGGAACCGCCGCGGTTGGCGCGCTTGCCGAAAAACCGGAACTTACCGGAAGGGTATTGATTTTTGTGGGACTTGCAGAAGGTATTGCAATATACGGACTTATTATATCAATCATGATTCTTGGAAGGGTGCAATGAAATTTTATTGTATATCAGATCCTGAAAGCGCTACTGCCTTCAGACTTTTGAATATTCATACGATTGAGGTTTCAAATCATCGCCAGGCATCAGAAGCCTTTCAAACACTGGCGGCGGGCGATGACGTCGGCGTAATTCTCATTACAGACACAGCCACCTTGTTTATACAGAGAGATATTCTGTCTTTCACAAGAAAAAACACGCAACCGCTTGTGCTGGAAATTCCTTCCTGGAAAGGTTCTGCATCAAAACTAAAAAAGGGTAAAAAATGAATATAAAAACAGATGAGGGTTCATCATTTGCCCTGATTGCTGAGATTGAAAAAGAAACAAAACGTAGGATTGATGAAATTATTAAACAGGCAAAGATACAGGCAGAACAGATTATTTCAACCGCAAAAAAACAGGCTGAAATAATCATAAAG
>CAZSTE010000155.1:0-2674 GCA_964609735.1 uncultured bacterium | reverse complement strand
CTACTTTATAAAAGGAAGGAGTATTAAAGGGTAAAGGGGAATTTTTTATAAGGTAAGAATACTATAAAAATCATATTGGTTAATTTTTTCGTTTCCTTTCAGGTCTTTTAATTCTATAAGAAAAAGAATTTTTTTCACCTTTGCACCGGCTTGTTCAATTAAAGAACAGGCGGCAGCGGCTGTTCCTCCTGTTGCCAGAAGGTCATCAATAAGAACAACCTCTTCGTTCTTGTCAAATGAATCAGCAGGAATTTCAATTGTGTCCTCGCCATATTCAAGGCAGTAGGTATATTTAATTGTTTTACCTGGAAGCTTACCAAATTTTCTTATTGGCACAAAACCAAGGTTTTTTTTGTAAGCAACAGCGCCTCCAAAGATAAAACCACGAGATTCTATCGCAACAATTTTTGTAGTTTTTTCTGGAATCTGTTTTGAAAAGATTTCCAGGGTTTTTGCAAAAAGCTGATTATCCTTTATAAGAGGGGTTATATCACGAAATAATACGCCTTTTTTTGGAAAATTGGGAATTGTCCTTATTGCGTCATATAATTCCTTCATTTTTCATCTCCTTTATTTCCTGATGAAGATATTTCATACAGGTTTTAATGATCTGGTGGACCCTTTGTCTGCTTATATTCATTTTTTCCGCAATTTCTTTGTAAGAATAGCAATTTCCATTTTCAAGCCCATAATGAAGTTTTAAGGCGTATATCCATCTTTCAACAAACACCGTTTTGTTCTTTTTTTTAAATTTTTCAATTAATCTTTTAAAAAGGATATTAAGAAAATCCTTATCTGTTAACATCTTATCCCAGTCATCGGAATTTTTTTCAGGACTTTTAATGTCAAATATATCTAGCTCATTATCTACATTTCCATACATAAAAGGCAAAATCATTGTTGTTTCAAAATATATCTTATACCTTAAAAAAGATTTAAGGTCAAGATTTAACAATGAGGCAATTTCATTTTCTGTGGGATATCTATTTTCCACCAATTTGAATTGTTCCATGATATCCTTATATTTTTTCTTTAATTTCTGGACATTTTCCGGCGCCGTTAATGATTGATCCATCACAGCCCTCAGTATGTATCGTTTTATCCAGAAGTACGCATAGGTGCTAAATTTTGTGTTTTTTTTGGTGTCGTATTTTTCAATTGCTTTTAAAAGCCCAAGGTTTCCCTCGGCAACAAGGTCTGCCAGATTATAATGAAGATACGCATATTTTTTTGCGATTGAAAAAACAAGTCCTTGGTTCATCTCAACAAATTTATTTTTTGCGGAAACATTGCCATTTTTTATCTGTTGCAATAAATTGATTTCTTCTTTTCTATTCAGAATATTGTTTGATTTTTGTTTTTTTTCAGGTTTCATATTTATCTATAAATAAAAAGTTAAATATTCGGGGTTTTTGAAAGTATTTCTGTGATATTTAATATTATTTCGTCAAGTTTATCTGTGTTTTTTCCTGAACCCTGGGCAAAATGAGGTTTTCCTCCTCCGGAACCATCTAATAATTTTGATAGATATTTAATTATTGAAGATGCAGAAACAATATCTATAATATCGTTTGTTACCTTGCATACCATAACAACCCGTTTTTCCAGTATTCCTGCAAGAAGAATAATAGTTTGTTTCATTGTGGATGACATATTATCGGCAATCTTTCCTAATTGCTCTATGGTAAGCCCATCCATGCGTTGGGCGATAAGATCAATATCTTTATTCTTTATAACAATGTTTTGTTTATTTTTTTCCAGCCCGTTTATATTCATTGCCGCTTTTTCTGTGATAAGTGATAGTTTTTTTTCAGTTTCCCGCAGTTGCTTTTTTATTTTGGCGATGGAATCAATGAAATTTTCAGGCGATGTTTTTAATAACAAACATGCCTGATTGATAAGTTCAATTTTTTTACTGAACCAGGTATAAGCATGCTGGCGTGTAATCGCCTCAATTCTTTTGATGTTTTCTCCGACCGATGAATATGAAATAATCTTGAATATTCCGATTTCAGATGTGTTTGAGACATGCGTTCCGCCGCATAATTCAGCATGAAAATTTCCAATGTCAATTACCCGCACTTTTTCTCCATATTTTTCTGTAAATAACGCTATTGCACCTTTTTTCAATGCGTCATTATAGTTTGTTTCTTGAACAATTACCGGATAATTTTCAAATATTAGTTTATTAACGCTGGTTTCTATTTTCTCTATGAGGGAAGGATTAATCTGTTGCGGGTAAATAAAATCAAACCTGAATTTTTCTGCAGAAACATAGGAACCTGCTTGTTTCGCTTTGCCATTTGAAATTTTTCTGAGAATATAATGAAGTAAATGGGTTGATGTATGATTTGCGGATACGTCTTTTCTATGATGTGCAGACACGCACGCAATAGCAGCCTGGTTGTTTTTTACATTAGAGGCTGTTCCAGAAACAAAACGGCCGATATGATATATAATGCCTCGTGGGTCTATCTGACAGTCTGCTACTTCAAAATTCCAGTTATCAGCCTTAATATCGCCTTTATCTCCTGTCTGTCCGCCTTTTTCCGGATAGAAGGGCGTTTTATCAAGGACTACTTCCCATAAATTTTTGTCCGGCAGAAAATACACAGCCTTGATCAGACAATTTTCTGTGAGGCTGGAATATCCTGTAAATATTGTTTCATTAAGT